>CAKZGI010000148.1 GCA_936914905.1 uncultured Trichormus sp.
TTGGTAATTGGTAATTGGTAATTGGTAATTGGTAATTGGTAATTGGTAATTGGTAGTTGGTAATTGGTAATTTAAAAATAGCTTTCTTTTCTTTTCGTACTGATACAGTTACTAATCTTCAGTCATGGTTTTTTAGTAAAATGTAAGCATCAGCTATCAGCCATCGGCAGTTAGGTTTTTCAGGCCAAATTTAGGCAACATAAGGAATACGCTGCTCTATTACTTAGTCTCCATCCAATTATCACCCGCACGCACATCCACCACTAAAGGTACACTTAAACTCACAGCATTTTCCATCACCGACTTAATTTGTAATTGCAATTCTTCGCATTCTTGAGGAGTAACTTCAAACACTAATTCATCATGAACTTGCAACAACAACCGCGCTTGATAATTCTTCAAAACTTCATGTAATTGCACCATTGCGACTTTAATAATATCCGCACTCGAACCTTGAATTGGTGCATTTGCAGCAGAACGAAGTAAACCAGCATCATAAGCACCCAAATTCTTTAAATTACTCAAATCAATATCTTCTAAATCTCTACCTTTTAACTCCTTTAAGCCTTTACTAGTAAAATCTAAATAACGCCTTCTTCCCAAAATAGTTTCTACATATCCTTGAGAAATAGCTTGTTTTCTCACCTTTTCCAAATATGCAAATACCTGGGGATATCGTTCATTAAATCGCTTAATAAATTCATTAGCATTAGCTTTATCTACACCTGTAGAACGTGCAAACTTCAGCGAACCCATACCATAAATTACACCAAAATTAATTGTTTTGGCAAAACGTCTTTCTTCTGATGTCACCTCATCTTT
The DNA here is from genome assembly GCA_936914905.1 of uncultured Trichormus sp. Classification (GTDB taxonomy): domain Bacteria; phylum Cyanobacteriota; class Cyanobacteriia; order Cyanobacteriales; family Nostocaceae; genus Trichormus_B. The sequence goes on from CAKZGI010000148.1 coordinate 823, forward strand.
TTCAAAGACTAATTTAGCTGTGACAGTGTGAATATCTTCATTTTGCTTATATGCTTGTACCAGCACAGGTTCTTGACTCAAATGTGCCAAAATTCTTAACTCAATTTGAGAATAATCAGCAGCTACCATCAACCATCCAGATTCTGGTAAAAACGCTTTTCTAATTTGTCTACTAAAAGCAGTACGAATAGGAATATTTTGCAAATTCGGATTAGAAGAAGATAACCTACCGGTAGAAGTTGCAGTTTGGTTAAAATCAGTATGTAACCGTTGACTTTGGGGATGTACCAACGCTGGTAACGCATCTACATAAGTAGATTTTAATTTTGATAAAGTCCGATATTCAATAATCGCATCAACAAAGCCAGTGTTATCAACTCCTTGGAGTTTTTCTAAAGTTGCTGCATCTGTAGAATAACCAGTTTGAATTTTGCGGGAATATTTGGTACTTAAACCAAGTTTATCAAACAGAATATAACTCAATTGTTTGGGAGAACCTAAATTGAATTTCTCACTAGCAATCTCAGTTGCTTGTATTTCTAATTTAGCTAATTCAGATTCCAATTGCTGAGATAATTCTTGTAGATAACTAGAATTAATTCTCACCCCTGTATATTCCATTTCCGCTAACACTGCTTCTAGCGGTTGCTCGACTTCCACTAATAATTTAGCTAAATCTGGTGTTTTGTTCAACTCACCACGCAATTTATCAACTAATTGAAATGTTGCATAAACTTGAGTACCACAATAATACGCTACTATATCAATTCCAATATCAGCAATAGTTTTTTGTGGTTCTTTTCTACCAGTTTTGGTAAAAAAATCATTATATTCTGTTAGCTGTAATCCCAAATATCTTAAAGATAAATCACTTAAATTATGGGTAGTATCTGGATTGATTAGATAACTTGCTAACATCGTATCAAATACGACCCCTACTAAATCAATTCCCTGACATTTGAAAATTAATCTATCAAATTTGGCATTCTGAAAAGTTTTTGGATAATTAGCATTTTCCAAAATTGGACGTAATGCTGATACCACTAAATCTAATTGTAAATTATGCCCTATTTTATGCCCAACAGGAATATAAGCAGCTTCATCAGATCCTGTCCCCCAACAACAGCCAATTCCTACTAAAGCTGCATCTCTTGGTTCTAAGGCGGTGGTTTCTGTATCCCAAGCAACAGGTTTTTCTGGGTTAGTACATTTTTCCAGAATGGCAACTAATTCTTGTAATTTATCTTCAGTGTTAATAATACGTATCTGAATTGATGAATCAGGTTGTTTTTCTGTATTAGCTGTATCTTCTGCACTAAAGAACCATAAATCATCATCTTCTTGAGTGGTATTGATTTCCTCTGCTTTTGTTTCTAGAACCTGTCCACCGAGTTTTTGTTGTAGTTCGTTGATTTGGCCTAAAAATCTCTTAAATTCTAATTTCTCTAGAATTGGAATTAACTGATTAGTGTCAAAACCTGTTAATTGACAATCTTCTAAATTAACTTCTAAAGGTACATCCACAACTATCTGTGCTAAATAGCGAGAATGCGAGGCATCTTCTTTACCTGCAATCAATTTTTCTTGTATTGAACCTGTAATTTCGTCTAATTTTGCATAAATCTCATCAAGAGAATTATAAGTATTTAGTAATTTTACTGCTGTCTTTTTACCAATTCCTCTAACTCCAGGAATATTATCTGATTTATCACCGCATAGAGCTTTAAAATCAACGATTTGTGTAGGTAATACGCCTAATTTTTCTTTAACTTGTTCTGCTTGAAATTCGGTGATACTATTTGCATAACGTTTCAAGGCTTCAGGACTGAAATTTAAAACTGTAATGCCCTTATCTCCATCAATAAGTTGAAATAAATCCCTATCACCAGAAAGAATTTTCACCCGATAACCAGCCGCAGACGCTTTTTGTGATAAAGTTCCCAAAACATCATCTGCTTCATAACCTGGTGCTGTAAAAATCCGTAAGTTTAAACCTCTCAATAACTCATTCAGGTTTTCTAAATCGGGAATAAAATCTTCTGGTGTTTCTAAACGATCCGCTTTATAAGTATCATCCGCTTCATGACGAAAAGTTGGCAATCCTAAATCAAAAGCTACAGCTATTGCTTGCGGCTGTTGAGTGGTTATTACCTCTAATAAGCACTTAATAAACCCAAAACAAACGCTAGTAGGAATACCTGCTTTTGTCCGTAGTCCTCCGTTTTTACCTTTAGCAAAAGCGAAGTAGGAACGAAAAGCTAGAGAATGTCCATCTACGAGAATAAACGTAGGATTATTGGTGATTGTGGAGTCCAAAGTCAAATTATTAAAAGAATTTACAGGCATAATAAAATTATAGCTGGTTTTTTATGTAAGTATTACTTAGATGTATAGGACTCCTATTAGATTTTTGATAGCTTGCGTGCCGTCGCCCTAAAAAACTCCGTACACCTAAATTCTCTGAAACCTGTTTGCCTCTTGCCTGACTACGCAAATAATTATGGCTATGCCTCCCGTCAGGTATACAGATATCAAACTGGTTTTCTATACTGCAAACGGGTGAAACTTGGACTTATGTCATTTGGACTTATGTCATACTGATAGCGCAGGGTGGCGTAAGCTATGCGTAACGTACTGAAGTCAAGTATCTCGGAGATTCTTCACTATCTCTTTCAGAGACCCTCTGCGAACATTCAGAATGAGACTTTTAAATAGTTTTTAGTATAAAACACTTAAGTTAAGTAATCTTCAAATTTTTATGTAAATTTCGTTTGATTGCTGATCAATGACGCGACATATATAACTTCTATTCGATAATCAAAAATTTTTGATTCCTCGTATTTTACTTAGATATTAAGCCGTGAAACTTAAATTTATAATTGTAATCATAAATAAAACATATAAACTAAATTACGTATTTCCACTAAAGCGGTAAACAGGATTTTAGAGTTAGATATCTAGTTGTAACTGCAATTTTTTTGACACAGCAATCTACACATGAACTCTAAATTTTTCAGAACTTTCGCTGCCGTCAGTACCTTAGCTGGAATTGTGGTTACTGCTGGAACTGCTAGTGCAGCTTCTATTAGCTATACTACTTCTTCTGGGAATTATGCTATCACAAATTTTAATCAAACACTCAGTTTGCAGCAATTTAATACTTCTCTTGGTACACTGACTAGTGTTACCTTGGATGTTGTTGGCTTCATCAATGGAAATGCAAAATTTGAAAGCTTAGATGCTGCTTCATCTCTAATCAGAGCAAACGTTAGTGCAATACTCAACTTAACTAAGGGTGGTATAACCTTATTTTCACTTAACCCCTCTAATAGTAAGTCTTATCAAGCTACTCCATTTGATGGCGTGATTGATTTTGCTGGTACTTCTGGAAGCACACTTGATATCATTCTGGATGAAGATGTCGCGACTCGGACTTTAAACAAAAATCTAGAATCATTTATTGGTTCTGGTAATGTTAACTTTTTGCTGTCAGCTATAGCCGACTCAAGTGTTACAGGATCAGGTAACATTCTTTCTCAAATCGGTACACTTGCTAAAGGACAACTTACAGTTACATATAATTACGATGCTTCCACTTTGATTAAAGTACCTGAAGCCTCCACTTTACTGGGATTTGTTCTAATTGCTGGGTTTGGTTTGTTGTCACAAGCAAAAAAAAGCCGATTTAAAATCTCAAAGTCATAGATTTCTGTAATTGAGAGATTTTTTGACCCTGTAATCAAATTTAGGATTGAACAGTCTACTGTGTGAATATTCTACTGTGTGAATATATTTAGTTATTTTTTATCGTATCTTCTACCAAGATACGATAAATTGCTATATTTAGGGTAAATATTTTTTACCTAAAATACTCTCTATTCTGTGCCACAGACTGTTAACCTTTTACTGGAACTTTGATTCTGGGGAACTTATGCATAAAGCATCTGCTGTTGCAAATGATATTAAGCTATTAGTTTTAGATATAGATGGTACGATCACAGGGCATGACAATCAAGTAACAGAAACTGTCAAGCAAGCTACTCAAGCAACGCAAGCGAGGTGTATTCAAGTGGCTATAGCCACCCACGGGTAGAATGTATTGTTCAGCTTTGCGGTTTCATCAAGATATCAATTCTACTCTACCATTGGTAGCCTATCAAGGAGCTTGGATGCAAGACCCAAGTAACCAAAAATTCATCGTCATTTGGCTGTTTCGACGGAAATTACCCAGCAATTACTAGACTATTTTGAACAATCTGAATTGCTTTCTCTGCTGTCTATCCATTTTTACATCAATGACCAGCTTTACGTGCGGGAAATCACCAAGGAAACAGAAAATTATGCCCAACGCTGTGGTGTTACTCCTATACCCCTCAGTGATTTACCTCAAGTCTTAAGTAAGGAACCCACTAAGGTTTTAGCTTTGTGTGATGACGGGAATTTAATTCAAGCACTTTTGGGTAATTTACGTCTTGAATACACACCAGTGTAATTATATATTACAACATCTGTTGCTACTTTCTTGGAAACAACTAACCCTGTTGTCAATAAAGGAAGTGCTGTACGTTGATGTAGAGATGCTGGAGTATGCAGCTACTGCTGTAGCTATGGGTAGAGCCCCACATTCAGTATCAGTACAAGCTATCGCTAATTGGGTAGCTCCGAGTTTAGAAAATGATGGAGTTGCGATCATCGCTGAAAAATTTTTGCTCTAAATATCAGAAGGCACACCGACGACTGTCCGTGTTTCGTCTCGGTGTCCTTGCTGGTTCGCTCCTCACATTCTACCTAATATAGCCTAGTAGATTCATCGCGTCAATAGGATTTTATATTTTGGATTCACCCCACGGATAAATCCGGGGGCTTGTACCATCAAAATAATCAAAATAATTATTACTCAAAGTTTTTCAGTTGACGTCATAGGAAATAGGGCTACAGGAAAAACCTGAGATTATTTACAACTCAACAGGTGCAAACACACCTAATTTCGTTTCTAACACAGCCCTCAAGACCAACTGAGTAGCTATCAACAATCCCAGTCTGGCTTGCGCTAACTCCAAAGACTTAATTGTCACTTCACCCCAAATTCGGCAGTGACACCAAAAGCTTTCAAAAGCTTGGCTTAATTTCAATGCCGCTTTTTCCCAGTTAACCGAGCTACTAAAATCAGAAATGACCAAATCATCTACCATTTTTACCAACTGATTAATGAGTCGAATCTCCTCTAATTGGTGGAAACGTAGTGTTTGATCAGAATTTAACCAGGGTATAGGCTGTGCGGATAGAAAACACTGAACACCAGCATCATTATCTGTCAGTTGAATTAATCCCTCTTGGTGAGCTAATCGTAATAACGAACAGCAGCGTGCGTGAGCATATTGGATTGTAAAGAATGATTTCTTTTTATTTCTCAGGAAAGAAGAGTCAGCGGGCAAGGGGCAAGGGGCAGAAAGTAATATATTATTCTCCCCATCTGCCCATCTTCTCATCTCCCCTTTCATACTCTCTAACCTTGAACTATCGACGGTCAGATTATGTAACCACCACGCTAAAGTAGGATCAGTTAGTTCTATATGAATCCAATCAGGAGGAACTATTTGCACACTAAAAATTTCCCCACAATTTGCTGATAAATAAGCAGCAAGTTCCCTGAGAATTGCCATTCTATGTGAATTTTTAGATGCTGAAATTTGCTGACCTAGACTGGAAATATATAAAATTTTTCCAGCATCTGTATCTTGATATAGAGGAATTTTTCCCCTTCCTATGCTTAGAATTTCTTCATCCTTAGTATAAACACTTAGAAAATTCAAAAAATGGAGATATACTAATTGTTTATTTGAGGTATACTTCTTAAAAAGTAGCCAATAATGCACGTAGCTATTTGGGGAACTTTTGTAATTATCACCATTTTATCCTGTTCCATCCACCTTTAGATAGAAGTTTAGTCTAGGTAAAGAAAAATGAGAGTAGGATAAAATTTAATGAATAATTGATGTTTAGTGAGTAAACTTTACTACCCTCATTGTACAGTAAGAAGTATAACAAAAGAGTAGATAGCAAAAACTGCTTTGTACTCTTTGGATAGCTGACGCTGTTAGGCGTTAAGCCTACCCTGTTAACACAAAGACACTCCTTGCACCTTTTTATTTAGTCTTTGTCTTCAGCCGAACGCTCTTTGTTACCTATGCAATCTCAATCCTCCTTTTCCGAAGCATCACGGCCTTTTCTAACTTGGCAACGAATTCTTGATTGGGCTCAAGAACACTACCGCTGCCGCACCTTCAGCAAAGATGAGCGCATTCCCGCCAGACCTGGCTTGCTCTATTTAGTCCAAAGGGGTGCAATCCGCATGGTAGGAACAGCCCAAGTTAGTGCCACTGCCAGCCAGTTAACATCTCGACGCATCAATAGAACCCCAGAAGAAGCCTTCTTAGGTTTTGTGGGAGCAGGACAACCTTTTGAAATTGTGGCTCAGTCACCATTCACTCTCCAGTCTTATGCCCACGTTGACCAAACTGCGGTGTTATGGATGTACTGGCATGATTTAGATAACTGGCCTCACTTCCGTCGTGAAGTAATGGATGCCTTTAGATATCAACACCAACGCAAGCTGTTATGGCTCAGTGCATTGGGACAACGACGCACAATTGACAGACTACTAGGATTCCTCACCTTGCTGATTGAGGAATATGGAGAGCCAGCAATGAGCGAAACCGATCCCGATGTAATTCGTGGCTATTGTCTGCCCTTCCCTCTCACTCATGCCCAAATTGGTAGCGCCATTGGTTCCACTCGTGTCACAGTTACCCGTTTAATGGGTAAATTGCGTCAACGTGGACTAATCCTCACCCAAGGGGATAATTTGATTTGCTTGCCAGCAGAGTCAATTAACAGAACCAACTAAAGTGCAATCAGAAGCCAGCTTAATAGCGTATTAACTTGGTACTTGCTATTTTAGAAGCCATAACTAGCAGGAGTCAGCGGATTTTAACAAACCCAGTTTGGGTAATTAGTTCCTGTCCCTGCTCTGTTAGCAGTAAGTTAGCATAAGCAACACCAGCTTGCTCTTCAGTCAGTTTGACCATTCTGTTTGACCACCACAAACAGATTGCGGGTAATCGGGTATTTTCCTGATTGAAACGCTTTAATGTTCAATTGATTCCGTTTATCAGGACATTCATTAGGGAGAATAAATGGTTCTTGATAGGGAGCAATGTATTGTCCTGGCATTCGTCCCAAGGGTAAGGGTTTAATCGAACATTGAGGAACAACCTCTGGGGCAGATGCGTAATAGATTCCACCAGGACTATGAGCCAACTTTTTTAAGGCTTGGGTGGTCGTGGAGATAAACTCTATTTGGGGGCTAAAAGCTTGACCACCCAAAATGTCTTGAACAAAAAGTTCTACTGTGCCGCCATCATTGATACGACAAGAATACGGCTTGATCGGCAAATTGGGACCACCGACTTGGTTCCAATTATTGATCTTGCCTGTGTAGATTTATTTAAGTTGGTCTATTGTCAATCCTGGGATATTCAGGTTGGGGTTAACGGCTACTGCTAACCCATCAATGGCCACAGGAATTTGATTGAGTTTAAATCCACGCTGCTGGGCACGGCTTAACTCTTGATCTAAAATTGGTCGGGAGGAATGGACAAAAGTTAGTTGACCATCAATTAATGACTCTATCCCTGTACCAGTGCCTGGAGCCGCATTACTGGGTTGTACATAACGTAGCCGAAACTCTGGTCTTGCTGCTTGAATTGCAGGGTCAATTGTCAGTCGAATTGGAGCCCAAGATGTACTGCCTCCGTAGTTAAATAATCCGGTGGGGACATTCTGTACAGCAGAGAAGGTAGTACCTTGAGGTTGTGCAGATGTGTTCTGTGCTTGGTTTTGATTACTGGAGCTAGAATTATTTGACTGGGAGCTAATAATTTTATTCAGGTCTACATTTGACTTTCTGCTAAACCACCAAAAACCACCACCTATCAATAAAATTGTTGTTAACAGAGATATTGTCAGAACCAGAGTTTCATTTTTTGGAGACATGGTGAATTAATCTACTCTTGGATGGGAATAGTCAAAAACCGTATTACAGCAGGAGTCAGGAGTCAGGAGTAAAACTCTCTTGCTGTGTGAGCAAGGCGATTTTGTGAGGTGGGGCAAAAAGTATGCTTTTAGCTACGCCAACCACAGACATCACTAAAATATTCTTCTGGAATTAAAATAAAATAAATCACATCAAACAAATAAAATTGCAAGACAAGGTATATTCTCAAAATATCCTAAGAAGACTTGCATTTAATAATTTGTGGCTGCTGGGAATAGGCTGCTTACGCCAGTAATTAAATAAGCATGTATTGATTAGCATAGAGAATTCTGTCAAATAGGAGTTGTAGGTCTAAAATATTAGACAGTTTGAAGATGGATAAAAGAGGTAAAAATGGAATTACAGAAATTATGCCAACTTCCAGCTAGCTATCCATTGACAGCGAAGATGTAACATAATTTCCGCATTTTGTTTTAACCAAAATTTACTGTTTCCTTTCATTCTTAAATTGACAACTTGGCGGATTAAACTTTCGATAGCTCCACTACCAATAGGTAATTTACTGGCTAAAACTTTAGCATAATTCAAACGTTCTTCCCGATAGGCATGTAAAAGATAATTTCTTTGTTTAACCAGAGTTTTAGAATGTAATCCTACTGCTGAAGCAATAAATTTCTCCATATTAATGCAGCTTCTCTAATCTTTTCTTCATCGGCCTTAAAAGTTTGTCCATTCCATTCGAGAATATTATTTATTTCTAAAAGTCTCGTAACTTGCTCTTGAAAATATTTCAAACATTTGGTTAAATCAAGACTTGAATATATATGTTTTGTCATTAATGGTAGACGTTCCCTGTTTTTTCTTTGGAAATCCTACCTTTTTTTGACCACAATACTAGTCTGTCTCAACTTCTCTCATCTGATAGATTTGTTTAAATAATTTCATTTAATCTATATGTATACGATATTTTAATCGTACGGTAAATGATTTTTATCGATGCCTGTTTTGGGTTTAGTGATCGCACACTTTTTGCCCCACCTCACAAAATCGCCTTACAAAATCGCCTTGCGCCCTTTGCTGTCTAGGTTTCAATTTAGATTCTGTACCTCATTGATCTGCAATCTGCTTTATTTATTTAAACATATTCTGAAATTCTGAGTTCGGATGCTCAATGCCCATCTGAAGTTAAATCCGGTAAAAATTTAAGTGTTTCCCCAATTACCCGTAAATACAAATACCTCTTGGGGTTAGCGTTGACGTGGTGCAAATTCCTGTTGTTGGTATTTTTCTGGTAAGGTTTGGGGATCGCCTGGATAACCAATTGCGATCACAGTTATTGGCTCATATCCCTCTGGAATCTTGTATAGTTCTCGAGTCTTGGAAGCCTCAAATCCTCCCATTTGGTGGACAAATAACCCCAAGGAGGTAGCCTGAATGGTAAGACTACAAACTGCTGCCCCCACATCATAAAAAGCATGGCAGTTTGGATTGCCATTTTTCTCAAAATTAAGCTTGGCTACCGCAATCATCAAAACAGGAGCATGTTTCGCCCATACTTGATTTGCTTCAACGAGACAACTGAGTAACTGGTTAAATTCTGTGGGATTTTCCTGTGTCGCCACAATAAAATGCCAAGGTTGTTCGTTGTAAGAAGACGCTGTCCAACGAGGAGCTTCCAATAAACTACAAATTGTTTCTGCGGCAATGGGTTTGTTAGAAAATGCTAACGGACTCCAACGTTGTTACAATAATTGATGAATTGGATACTGGGAATTAGAGGGTTTTTCCATGATGAGGTTGTGTTAAATTATGATGAGGTTGTGTTAAATTTTTCAATTTTTGGGAATTGGCTCAAAATCATACCCAGTGCGCGAGCAATTACCGGGAACAATTTTTACAAGTTGGACTGAGGTATTGCGATAGCCTGATGGTAAAAGGCGAATTTTCCCAGCAGCACCTGTGGGAGAAAATTCAGCTGATAAAAGGGCTTTATGGACTCCAGCACGGCTGGGATCTGTTTCTAATGCCGCGATTAAGGCTCTTGTGGCATTATACGCTAAGGCAGTACGCCAACTCACATAACCACCCCATAACTGTCGGGATTTTTTGGTAAAATCAGATTTGGAATCACCATCAATATGCTAGGGAACTGCTACTACCATTCCTACAGCTTGTTCTCTACCAATTTCCAAATTTTTCAGTATCTACACATCATCTCCTCCTAATAATGTTAGACGTTTTTGATTCACCTGAACTACTTGCAATGCTTTGTCTAAAGTTTCGGTTTGAGTAGCTAACATTAAAACTTCTGCATTTTTCCCAAGCGCCTGTTCTACACTTTTAGCTGCACTAAAATTTCCTTGAGATAAATCAAATTCGCCAGTTACTTCTCCACGCTCAAGTAAAATAGATGTCTAATGCTGCACTTGGGTCAGTACCAATAGGTACAGATGCAACAATGCTATAGTTCTTTATCAAGCCGATGTGGGCATTATTCAGATATATCAGTGCTTCTGGGTCGTTTAGTTTTACGGATGCTGTGAAGTTAGCGATCGCTTGCTCATAATTTTTAGCGGCTATAGCCCTAGCAACATCTTTTTTAGCTAGAGAAATATCGCCAGGACTGAATATTTTTTCTCCAAAACTAATACGTTAGCTAATTAATTTATTGCTGTTATTAGTTTCATTACCAGTAGTGCCATTTTCAGATTTTACTACAGATTTATTAATAAAAAACTAAATACCACCACCTAGTATGCCTATTGTTAACAGCAGAGGGATATAACTAAAACCTTAGGTTCATTCTTTTGACACATAAACTTTTTTAATTGGGTTTAATTTACTATTAAAGTGTGAAATCTCGTTCTCCAGCGGCATATCTTCTCAAGAATTTCTGACTATTCATAAATAGTACCAGATGCTTTTAAAGTATTGAGGATTCTAATTTATAGATCAATCGAAATAATGTTGTTACAGCAATCGCAATTAAGGCGGCAGCAACTGCGAAAATAACTACTTGCTGAATGCCCAGGTTACTCCGTAACAATGGGATCAAAAATATAACGACAAAAGTAATTCCGGGGATAATCAATAAGTCAAATTTTTCTAACCAGCGTCTAGTTTGAGCAAGAATTAAACCACTTAAAATTACAACGGCAATAGCCAAAGTAATAATGGGGTTTTCAACTAGACTAAAAAGTGTGATCGCTATTAAAGCCCCTTCAAATCCACTAAAAGCAGCCCCAGCTAATAATTCCCATATAGCACAAGCCGATTCTACTGGTATTGGTGGCTGTGGTTGCGGTTGTGGTATTTGTGGAAGTAGCTGTGGTAAAGCTGTGGGAAGAACTCTGGGAGGTGGTGGAGAGAGGGCTTCTAGAACTTCTGCAGCTTAATGAAAGCGTTTATTGGCAGCAGGTAGCAGCATTCTGTCTAAAATATCAGCTAGTCTGTAATTGACAGTGGCTTGTGTGGGCCATTTCCACTGATTATTGTAGGCATCAAATAGTTTATTTGCTTCTTACCCAGTGATTAAGGTAATGAGGGTAACTGCTAAAGCGTATAAATCTGTAGATGGAAACACTTGATTTCCAGACATTTGTTCCGGTGGTGTAAATGCCATAGAATAAATTCCTGTGGAAGCAGTAGAACCACCAGGGGCATCAGTCACTTGTTTAACTGCACCAAAATCCAAGATAAATAGTCTACCATCGCGAGGGCGCATAATATTGGAGGGTTTAATATCTCTGTGGATAATGCCTTTGTTGTGGATAAAAGTTAGAAGTGGGAGAATTTATGTGAGTATTTGTATTATCCCTATTTCCGAAAATTTGCCTTCTTGAACTAATTCTTCTTCTAGATTTTGCCCATCAATATATTCTTGAACTAGATAAAAAAACTACTCTTGTTGTCCAGGTTGTAAACTTTGGACGGGTACGGTTAACTTCCATGTTAGTTATTTGTCATTAGTCATTAGTCATTAGCCAACTACTTTTGACTACTGACTACTGACTACTGACAAAATGTTTATTCTGCGTCAGCTAGGTTGGGCGTTAATGTATCCAATGCAGTTACCACTAGATTCTTTTGTGATAATTTTAACGTATCGCCATCCCATCCAGGGGTAGCAAACTGAGGTAAAATTTCCTGACTAAAAGCTTCTGCTGCTTTGGATCTATAGCGATTGGGATTAAAAATCAGCCACAGGGTTCGCTTGACAACTACACCTTCAATGGGAGTACGGTGTAGCACACCCATTTGTAATTCTTTCCCGATCGCAGAGGTAGAGACAAAAGCAGCCCCTAAACCAGACTGCACTGCATTTTTAATTGCTTCAATGGAATTTAGTTCCATTTCAAATTTAAACCGCCTGGTATCAATTTCACAGCGTGCTAGTACCTGATCAATGACTTTGCGGATAGTAGATTGGGAATCGAGAGCAATGAATTGCAGCTTATATAGGTCGTCTTTTTGGATGGTATCTAATTTGGTAAAGGGATGGAATGTAGGTAAAATTAGCGCCAGTTCGTCTTCAGCATAAGGAACAATTTCCAAAGATTCTGTCAGTTCACCGGGGATCTCACCACCGATAATTGCTAGATCAACTTGTCCATTAGCCACGCTCCAAGCGGTACGACGGGTAGAATGGACGTGGAGTTGTACAGCCACATCGGGATATTTTTGTCGGAACATCCCAATCATGCGCGGCAAAAGGTAAGTACCCGTAGTTTGAGAAGCTCCGACTATCAAAGTACCGCCTTGAAGATTTTGTAAATCCTCGATCGCGCGGCAAGTTTCTTGACACAGACTGAGAATTTTTTCACCGTAGCTCAGGAGTAGATGCCCTGCTTCGGTTAATTGAGCGCGTCGTCCTCCCCTGTCGAATAAGGGGACATCCAGCTGGCGTTCTAGGTTTTGAACCTGTAAACTGACTGCTGGTTGAGAGACGTAAAGACTATCAGCGGCGCGTTTGAAGCTCCCTTCTTGAGCGATCGCTTTGAGAATGCGTAACTGATCTAAAGTGAAAGGAAGGTCAGACATAAGGCTCAACCCACAAACTTTGAAAGGAGCGGATTTGGCAATAAATCAGGGTGGATAGCTTTGTAGCTAGGCATGATTTATGACATTGTTACATTTGAAGGCTTGATACGAAAAAGACATTACCACAACATCTTGACTAAAATCCTCTTGTGTATAATCTGTTAAAGGTCAAGATGCTTACCAATAGTAGCTTCTTTCATTGAGAATTTTAAATTTTTAATCTGGAATTGAGTTGTGTCTATGATGCCGAATCCTTGGTTCACCACCAGTCATTCTGTGATGCTGGGATTACAATTAGCTTTTGCGATCGCCCACAGCGGAGGCGCTGCTTTGCGTCCTTGGGCAGAAATACACATCGGACCAAGGCTATATCGCATTTTGTTTGCATTAGTTAGCTTACCCTTAGCAGTGATATTAATTATTTACTTTTTTAATCACCGTTATGATGGCTTGCAACTTTGGCAGGTGCAAGGCATACCGGGAGTAAAAGCAGTAGTTTGGGTATTGTCAGCGATTTCGTTTTTATTTTTGTATCCTGCTACTTTCAATCTACTAGAAATTGCGGCTATTAAAAAGCCCCAAGTCTATCTTTATGAGATAGGAATTATTCGTATTACCCGCCATCCGCAAATGGTAGGACAACTGATTTGGTGTCTTGCCCATACCCTCTGGTTAGGCACTACCTTTACTCTTGTTACATCAATGGGTTTGGTATTACACCACTTATTTGGAGTTTGGCATGGCGATCGCCGTTTGAGCAACAGCTATGGTGAAGCATTTACCGCAGTCAAACAGCGAACTTCAATAATTCCCTTTCTCGCAATTCTTGATGGTCGTCAATCTCTCCAAGGGCATGAATTTCTTCGTCCTGCTTACTTGGGAGTTGCCATTTTTATATTCCTGCTTTGGTGGTCTCACCCTCTGTTAATCGTGGGAACGAGTAGGATAGCATGGTAGTTTTAAGTGATCCCCAAAAGAAACTGAAGATATTAATTTCATCAAATCCCTGCTGTTCAATCAGCCCTAAATTGATGTAGAATAGCTGTCAGTAAAAGTTAATTAACAGTAAGTAATCTCTTGCCAATTACTAGCTTTTACTAAAATTGACTCAGATCACACTTCTGGTCTAGAATATTCAGTAAATCAGCGAAAACCTGTCCAGCCACTTTGATAAATCTATCAGCTAACCACTATCAGCAATGGTAAATAACTCGCCACTTGTGGAAGAAATCTACTAGTCTGATTGTGGAAGAAATCTACTAGTCTGAGTAAGGTTTAATAGTTCCCCCTTGGTGGGAGAAATATTTTAAGTTTAATGCTGACTGCTGTTATATACTGATAAGTTGTTTCACTAAATGTGACAAGAACTAATCCTCTTTATTTAGGCAACAACGCCCAAAAAAGAGTAGGATTTCTAGTAGGCAGCTAGATATGTCGTTTCATCCTGTAGACCAGATAGCACACACTGCCATCATGATATTCCCATTTAGGCGTTACTGCTCACGTAGGATTCCGTAAACAAGAGTGGCAGGAAGAAAATGCTAACTATGGCGAGCATTTTTGGATTAGGATAATTGCTCCCATACTCCTGATCAAGCATTCATCAAAGTCTAAAAACGACTAGGCTTTGAACAGCAGGAAACTGCAATCAGGAGTTGAACATAAAAAAAGCCACCGTGAATTGGATCGCGCTGGCTTTTTTGTCAACCAAATCATAATAGAATCACTTACCAATCCCTGCTACTGGTAGTTACTTTGATATAAAAACCTTATAATTCAAGAGGCGTCATGGTGTTGTCGGTCAGTGAACGGACATTTACTCAGGAAGTTTTAGAATCTCCGATTCCAGTTTTAGTTAATTTTGAGGCTCCTTGGTGTGGGTTGTGTCGGATCATCCACCCATTATTGCTGCAATTTCAAAGTCAATGTAGCGATGAAATAAAACTTGTGGGGGTTAACGCTGATCAAAATTTCAAACTATCTACCACATATAGACTTAAGTCTCTACCAACTTTACTGTTGATTGAAAAAGGTATAGTCCGACAACGCTTAGAAGGTTTTCGTAGTAGAGACGACTTTCGTATGGCTTTAGAAGAAATTAAACTCAGCTACAGTAGTAGTTATAAAATTTACAATAGCTCAAACACAGTTGACTTGGAGTGCCAATCGGCGTAATTGGGAACAGGTAAGAGGGGGAGGTTTTTCTTCCCAGTACCGAGTACCGAGTACCCAATCCCCAGTTCCCAGTTCCCAAATATAAAACCATGCTTAACACCTCACCCGAATCTGATTGGGTGGGGTATTTTATTATCAATCAGGCCGACATCATTTGTTTGTTGTTTGTGTGAAATGAGGTTTATTTGGTTTATCCTGATTGATCCAATAAAATTATAGCTGTCACAATTATTAATAGTTCCGCTCTGGACAGTTGCCTGTGGGAGAAACTTGTACAGCACTGTCCTAAATTTGTCAAGAATTCTAAAAGTAGGCGTCAGTGATGGAAGCAATCTATCAGTATGCCTGGCTGATTCCAGTATTACCTCTTTTGGGAGCAATGCTGGTCGGTCTAGGGCTAATCTCAATAAATCAGGTGACAAATCGCCTGCGACAGCTTAATGCAGTGGTAATTATCTCCCTCATGGGAGCAGCTATGGGACTGTCGTTGGCCTTGCTGTGGAGTCAATTTCAAGGACATGAGCCTTATCTCCGCACGCTGGAATGGGCAGCAGCAGGTAATTTTCACTTGACTATGGGCTACACTATTGACCACCTAACAGCCCTGATGTTAGTGATTGTCACAACAGTAGCCTTCCTAGTCATGATTTACACTGATGGCTACATGTCCCATGACCCTGGGTACGTGCGGTTTTACGCCTATCTCAGCTTATTTGGCTCTTCAATGTTGGGGTTGGTGGTCAGTCCCAACCTGGTACAAATTTATATCTTCTGGGAATTAGTAGGGATGTGTTCCTACCTCCTGGTTGGCTTTTGGTACGATCGCAAAGCGGCAGCAGATGCTTGTCAAAAGGCATTTGTAACTAACCGCGTTGGTGATTTTGGCCTACTTCTGGGTATTCTGGGGCTATTTTGGGCAACAGGTAGCTTTGATTTTATGATCATGGGCTATCGCCTGGCGGAACTGGTAGAAACAGGTTCTGTGAGCAATTTTCTCGCCATCCTGTTTGCGATTTTAGTCTTCCTTGGTCCAGTTGCCAAATCTGCCCAATTCCCCCTCCACGTCTGGCTACCAGATGCAATGGAAGGTCCTACACCCATTTCTGCCCTCATCCATGCGGCGACAATGGTAGCAGCAGGTGTATTCCTGATTGCACGGATGTACCCAGTATTTGAACACGTTCCCGCTGCAATGACCGTGATCGCTTTCACTGGGGCATTTACAGCGTTTTTGGGGGCTACCATCGCTATTACCCAAAACGATATCAAAAAGGGCTTGGCTTACTCCACCATTTCCCAACTCGGTTACATGGTAATGGCTATGGGAGTAGGCGCTTACAGTGCTGGATTATTCCACCTCATGACCCACGCCTATTTCAAGGCGATGCTATTCTTGGGTTCAGGTTCGGTGATTCACGGTATGGAAGGCGTGGTTGGTCATGATGCTGTTTTAGCACAGGATATGCGGTTAATGGGTGGACTGCGGAAATATATGCCCGCCACCGGTATCACCTTCTTAACTGGTTGTTTGGCCATTTCCGGGATTCCTCCCTTGGCTGGTTTTTGGTCAAAAGATGAAATTCTCGGTGCGGCTTTTGCTGCTAACCCCCTGTTGTGGTTCATTGGTTGGGTAACAGCTGGGATTACCGCTTTCTATATGTTTAGAATGTATTTCTCGACATTTGAGGGCAAATTTCGGGGTAATGATGAAAAAATAAAAACCGAACTCAAAAATGCTGCAGCTGCCGCTGCTGAAAAATTAGGTGCTGTGGAACTAGCGCCTAACTTTGGACCTGGGGCGATGAAAAAAGGTGAACTGGATAATCATTCTCATGACTCCCACGGACATCACAGCACTTCTCCCCATGAGTCTCCTTGGACAATGACTCTACCGTTGTTGGTGTTGGCTGTGCCTTCAATTTTGATTGGTTTGGTGGGTACTCCCTACGCCAATTATTTTGAGCAGTTTATCTTTTCTCCCAATGAAAGCCTAGCGGAAGTGATGGAAAAGGCTGCGGAATTTGACCCCCATGAGTTTTACATTATGGCGGGTAGTTCTATGGCTATTTCTGTGGTGGGGATTACTTTGGCGGTGCTGATGTATTTAGCCCAGAAAATTGACCCTGCCGCGATCGCATCTAAAATCAAGCCACTGTATGAATTATCCTTGAACAAGTGGTACTTTGACGATATTTATAATCGTGTGTTTGTGCTTGGTTTGCGTCGTGTTGCTAGACAAGTGATGGAAGTTGATTTCCGCGTTGTTGACGGTGCGGTTAATTTAACTGGCTTCTTTACCTTGGTTAGTGGTGAAGGTTTGAAATACCTAGAAAACGGTCGGGTTCAATTCTATGCCTTAATCGTTTTTGCGGCTGTTTTGGGCTTGGTGATTGTTTTTGGTGTTACCTGATTTTAATGGGGGTGGGCGTTTGTCCGCCCCTAGATTATTTTTTCATGCAGAGGCGCTCCAGACGCAGAGAGTAATTTTGTTTCGCGCAATCGCTAAGAGCGATCCCGAAGGGTAGACGCTAAGGATAGTGGATTAAATAACCTGTAGCTCTGGTTTAGGAGTGTAATTCCATTGGGGCAAGAATTCATCAACAACAATCTTC
>CAKZGI010000149.1 GCA_936914905.1 uncultured Trichormus sp.
TTCATCCTGAGCCAGGATCAAACTCTCCGTTTTGTTAAGTTTGCTTTTTAGCTCTACTTTTTTCTGAGTCTCTGAATCCTTTATTTCTCTTTCCAGGATTCCTGAATCTCATTTTTCTGACTCTCAATTTTTTTTTGACGAGGATATGGTCGTCTCTATTCTTTCAAAGTATTATTTTTTCTTCGGTTCAGTAGTTTAGGGGCTCACCCTTCACCTCTATTAATATAGCAACTCTTTCTCTTTTTTGTCAAGCAGTTCTTCAAACTTTTTCTGCTGCCATATAATAAACCCTAAAATAGGGTGTAACCCTTATACAACAGGTGATGACATCTCAATTATAGAGTTTGATTATCCTTCCTTATATGTTCTTGATTTTTTCTGTTGCCAAATTTGCCAAAATATATCTGTAAGCTAGAATCACTAAGCTTTCAACATTGTTTTTTTATGGGGCGGGTTCAGGAGTGTAGATTTACTAACTAGAAATAATCTAAGAGGAAGGGAGTATGGATAGCAATAATTGGTTGGAACAGCTAATGATGCTGGGTATTGGCACAACTTCTTTGGTAGCAGAGAAACTAAGACAAGTCAGTGATGAACTTGTCAAGGATGGTAAGCTCAATCCCGAGCAAGCCAAAGTGGTTATGGATGATATTGTGCAGCAGTTAAAGTCGGAGCAAGGTAATTGGGAAGTGCAGATGCAACGGCAGATGCGAAATATGATGCAGGATCTCGGGGTGGCTCGTCAGTCAGAAGTGGATGAATTACGAGGTAGAATTGATCGTTTAGAGCGTCAGCTACGTGATTTGGAAAATAAGCTTTGGCATTAGGATATTTATTATGATTTAAACTGATTTCTGTCCTATCGGTAATCTGATTACCAAGCTATCTATAAATCAAGCTATCTATAAATAGGGAGGGCTGATTTTGAAAGGAATTTTACTGAGCGTAGTGTTCGTGCTACTGTGTGTTGTGGCTTTGGTATTAACGCAAACGGGTGTTAAAAATAATACTGCTGTTGTGGCTAAGTCGATTCAAACACCATCAGTAGTGACTACTGCAATTGCTGAAAACAATACTTTGACAGCGAGCAATACTATGATGTCGGAAATGAATGTTGTAACTACCTCCTCTGGACTGAAGTATATTGAATTAAAAAAAGGGGATGGACTGGTTACTCCTGAACAGGGACAAACAGTTGTGGTTCAGTATACTGGTACTTTAGAAGATGGTACTAAGTTTGATAGTTCAAGGGATCACGGCCAACCCTTCAGCTTTAAAATTGGTATAGGGCAGGTAATTAAGGGTTGGGATGAAGGTCTGAGTACTATGAAAGTAGGCGATCACCGTCAGTTGATTATTCCCTCGGAGTTGGGTTATGGTGCTAGAGGTGCTGGTGGTGTAATTCCACCATTCTCAACGCTGATTTTTGATGTGGAATTGTTGGATATTAAGTAGTTATTGGGAAATTGGGATTTAGGAAAAGATGAATTCCCAATTCCCGATTTGCAATATTCTATTAAATTAATAGTTATTGAGTCTGGCTAGGTTTTTGAACTTTGTAAATTGTGGATCAAATAAAAGTTTGACTGTTCCGGTCGGTCCGTTGCGGTGTTTAGCTATAATCACTTCTGCTATTCCGCGATCTGGAGTCTCTGGAGAGTAATATTCGTCCCGGTAAAGCATGATTACTAAATCTGCGTCTTGTTCAATGGAATTATGAACAACGATATTATTGGCTACAAAATTATGCAGATGAGGAACTGTTAAGTCAAAGACTTCTTCTTCTCCATCTGGTATGATTGATACAATTTCATCCCAATATACATCACTGTTGGCAAGGGCAAGTAACTCATTGTTTTGAAAAATATTGGCAACTGGTAAACACATATCTTGTTGAGGATTTAATTCATCAAGTTTTTTCCAACCATGAATTGTGAGGAATTTGTGATTAGCTGTTGCCCTAATTTTTTTTCCTAGTCGAGTTGTTAAGATAAATACGGGTTTGATACCTGTGGAAAAGGTATTACTAACAATTGCTGTTTCTAGCTTCATTGTTTTTTCATTTAATGCCCAAACTGGAAAACCAGATTTACCTACTAATTCTTTTATTGGTACTTGTAATCCTGTAGCTGCCAATCTGACTAGACTATCACTTGTCAAACAACCAGATTCACGTAAATCTGATAACATTGGGCGTTTACTGGTACGTGCTTCTACACCGCGGCTTAACTGAGATAGGGCGATAATAGGAACGGACAATTCACGGGCTAAACCTTTGAGAGAACGGGTTATTTTCGATAATTCTTGAACGCGATTATCTCCTGCTCCTTCCATGAGTTGTAAGTAATCTATGACTATTAGTCCTAATTCTGTATTCTGTTGGGCTTGGAGTCGTCGCGCTTGACTCCGCATTTGGGTAACTGTAATATTGGCGGTGTCGTCAATGAAAATCGGCATTTCTGAGAGATTACTGATCGCACGGCTTAAAGATTCCCATTGGGTTTGGCTGATGCGTCCACTTCGCAAATAACCGCTTTCAATTTGTGCTTCACTAGCAAGTAGTCGCTGTACTAGTTGTTCTTTGGACATTTCTAAGCTGAAAACTGCAACGGGTAGTTTATAACCAGCAGCAATATTATGAGCTAGGTTAAGGCAGAAGGCTGTTTTCCCCATTGATGGCCTGCCAGCGACGATGATTAAATCAGAACGCTGAAACCCGCTGGTCATAGCATCTAAATCATAAAAACCGCAGGGAATACCGGGTAAAGCGATCCCTTCATGTCGTTTTTCAACTTCTTGAAAGACGTTAATGAGGGTATCAGAAATGTGAACTAATCCTGATTGGGGTTTTTCTTGAGTAACGCCAAAAACTTTTTGTTCTGCTTGGTCGAGGACAATGGGTAATTCGGTTTCTGTTTCGTAACCAAGTTGTACAATTTCATTGCCAGCTTTGATTAATTGCCGTCGCAGGTATTTTTCCATGACTAACCCTGCTAAGGCGTCAATGTTGACTGCTGATACTGTGCGGTCTACTAATGTGGCTAATTTATTTCTGCCACCTATGCGGATTAGTTTGTCGTTGTCAGTTAGCCAATTTGTGAGGGAGAGTAAGTCTGTGGGTTTATTTTGGGCGTGAAGGGTAAGGGCAGCTTGATAGATATCCTTATGGGCATTAATATAAAAGGCTTCGAGTACTAGGCGATCACGTATTCGACTTATAGCTTCTGGATCTAGTAAAATACCCCCCAATATCGCCTCTTCTACTTCGATATTTTGGGGTGGTAGGCGGTTGCTACCATCTCCTTGAAAACTAAGTTCTTCAGCCATAAGCGATTTTGGATTGGTAAGCAGGTTTTAAATATTAACGTAATTTGCAGGTTAGGAGGCAAAAGGCAAAAGGCAGAAGGGATACTTTATTTTCTCTATCACCCTATCTCCCTCTTCCCTGTCACCTATAACCTGTTACCTAACTTAAGTAGCAACAACTTCTATATTAATTTCTGCTGTTACTTCAGACTGTAGCTTAATTTCGGCTTTGTATATACCCAGGTGGTTAATGTCGGGAATCGTAATACCACGCCGATCGATTTCTTGACTGGTAGCTGCTTGAATTGCTCCTGCTACGTCTTGGGTGGTGACTGTACCGAAAATAGCTTTGTTTTCACCAACTGGCTTGGCAATTTTCAAGCTACCGACTTTTTCCAAGGCTGCCTTTTGTTCTAGTGCTTTTTGTCTAAGTTCTAATTGCCGTTGACGTTCTTGTTCACGACGGCGTTCTACTTGTCTGAGAACACCAGGTGTAGCATAAGTGGCTAAACTCTGGGGAATTAGATAATTACGAGCATAGCCTGGTTCTACATCTACTAAATCGCCCGATTTCCCTAGTTTGCTGACATCTTTTATTAAAACTAACTGCACTCGTTTCACCATTGTCTTTGTTTTTCCTGTTAAATTTCATTACATTGGGTGTCAGCAGAAAAGCTTACAAAAGTAAGTATAGCTTGACCTTAAGGGAGTTTGCTTATACCCCAAAGACTAAATATTGTAGCTAATTAGGGGGAGTGATCGCAATAGGGAAGGGTGACACTAAATGCTTATGTTATCGCTAAAATTTATCTTTCATGCTGCGAATCCGGGCAAATGTTTGTACTGCTTCGTTACTTTTTGCAGATAATTGTAATGAAGGTTTATCCCAACGAAGAAATGGATTTGTACGCTTTTCTATTTCGAGTAATGAAGGAACTGTAGCTTCTTGGCGTTTACGCATAGCTATTACTTCTTCATAACGCTTTTGTAAGTCTGGGTTATCTCCATCCACAGTCAAGGCGAAGCACAAATTATTTAAAGTATATTCGTGGGCACACCAAATACGGGTATTGTCAGGTAAAGCCCGGAGTTTACTTAAGGAGTCTAGCATTTGGGCTGGTGTCCCTTCAAACAAACGACCACAACCACCAGCAAACAGAGTATCACCGGAGAATAATTCTCCAGTTTCACCTGTTGTTACTGGTGGAAAGTAGTAAGCGATATGAGCGCGAGTATGTCCGGGAACATAGAATACTTTTGCTGTACGATTAGCAAATGGGATGTGATCGCCTTCTTGCAAAAATACCTGCTGTCTAGGAATTCTACCTTGATCCTCAATCCCAGCGTAAACCTTTAATTCAGGAAATTCCTGTATTAGCTGTTGATTTGCACCTACATGATCATGGTGGTGATGTGTATTAAAAATTGCTACTAACTCAGCTTTTATTTGCTCCAACTTTTTTAAAACAGGTTCAGACTCAGCCGGATCAACTACTACAGCAATATGTTGATGTGAATCATATAACAGAAATATATAGTTGTCAGAAAGTGCTGACAGACGGATAACCTGCACTACTTTGCCTCCGTTACTTATAAGTAATTACCGTAAAATATAGTATATACTATATTTTATACGATGTTGGGAATAATCACTGAACTTTTTCGGTAAATATCAAAAGATAGCTGGTATGATAATATAAAATCATACTTTGGACGGTATCAAAGATTACTCACATAAAAGTTTTATGGTATCCGCAAACAGAGACTATAAATTGTAATTTACAGCTATAAATAGCTAATTAGAAGCATATTTCCCAATATATCAAAAAATTTGTAGTGGTAGGAGAAAAGATCCAAATTGAAAATCTCTATCCTTGTG
Source organism: uncultured Trichormus sp. (assembly GCA_936914905.1). GTDB lineage: Bacteria > Cyanobacteriota > Cyanobacteriia > Cyanobacteriales > Nostocaceae > Trichormus_B. The sequence continues at coordinate 5,186 of CAKZGI010000149.1, forward strand.
AGTGATCTATCTAGTGCTGGAGCAGGAAGATGGGGAGGAGGATCAGTTCGTTCCTTCCTATTAGCACAATCCCTACAAGAACTTAATTATCAAGTAGAAATTTTAGGATTTATTTTTGGTAAAGAAGCAACTGTAATTCCTCAATCAGAAATTAGGATCAATAAGTTTATTGGCTATAATTATCCAAAATTCTTGATGTCGGCTTCTCAGCTCCTAAAAAAAATTGATGGTGATATTATTTATGCCATGAGACCGAAGCCTACAACTTTTGGTCTAGCACTATTACAAAAATCAAGAACTAATCAACCAATAATTTTAGATATAGACGATTGGGAACTGAGTTGGTATGGAGGTAAAAAATGTGAGTGTAAAGCCTCTCTTAAACAACTTTACCGTGATATTGTCAAATCAGATGGAGCATTAAGACAGCCAGATAATCTCTTCTACTTAAAGATGCTGGAAGGCATGACCAAAAAAGCAAATGCTATTACAATACATACTAAATTTTTACAGGACAAATTTGGTGGTACATATTTACCTAATGGCAAAGATACAGAACTTTTTAATCCCAATTACTATAATCCAGAAAGAAGTAGGATCTTCTATGGTTTATCTGGATATAGGATTTTAATGTTTCCAGGCGCTCCTAGACCATATAAAGGTGTTGAAGATGTATTATTAGCTCTTGAACTTCTCAATGAACCAGATATAAAACTAGTAATTGTGGGAGGTAGTCCTTATGATGATTATGATACTCAACTTTCAGCAAAATGGGGACGTTGGATTATAAAACTACCAAAATATCCACCGACAGAAATGCCTAAAATTATTGCAGCAGCACATATTGTAGTTGTTCCCCAAAGAAATACACCAGCCGCTTTAGCTCAATTTCCATTAAAACTCACTGATGGTATGGCAATGGGTAAACCAATATTAGCAACCCGTGTGGGAGATATTCCTGAAATTTTAGGTGAGACTGGTTATTTAGTCGATCCTGAGTCACCTGAACAAATTGCCAAGGAAATAAAGTTGATATTTCACAATTTAGATGCAGCTAATCAGCGTGCAGTTAAAGCTAGAGAAAGATGTATAGAAAAATATAGTATCAATTCGATGTCTAATATTCTAGAATCTATTATTAGCAAGTTATAAGTAATTGTGAATGATAATTAATTCGCGAATTAATTATTTTTTATTTGAAAAACTTCCCTGTCATAAAATAAACTGCAATGCCTACCAGAAAGATAATACTAAGATTTTCTAGACCTTATTCGAAGTTAATTTTACTAACAATATTATTAGGATTTTCTGGAGCATTATTTAATGGTGTTAGTACAGCTATAATTGTTCCAGTAATTCTAAAAATAGTTGGACAATCAGTAGATTTACAAGGTACTCCTAGTATTTTGAGATTTATGCTCAATCCGTTTAACGGTGTAGCAGAAAGTTACCGGATTGGAGTGATGTCTGGGGTAATCTTAGCCATAATTATTTTGAAAAATTTAGCTAATTATGCTGGGTTATTAACATCTAGTTCTCTAACCCGGATGATAACCTCCGATATGCGAGAAGCTGGAATTAGTATGTTATTAAAAGTAGATATAGATTATTATACTTCGATGGAAGTTGGCGATTTAATCAACCGTCTAGGTGGAGAAATAAGTCGTGCATCTACTGTTATTAACAGTAGTATTAAGTTAACTACTCTATCAATTACAATCGTAATTTTTATTACTTTTTTGTTGTTAATTTCTTGGCAATTAACCATTGCAGCAACGACTTTAATGCTGTTAGTAACCCTAGTTAATCAGTATTTTATTAATAGGTCTAAAAAATTTGGGAAAGAACTTAGTGAAGTGTCTAAATGCTATTCAACAGCTGTTCTGGAAGTTTTAAATGGGATTAGATTACTTAAGTCAACAGGTAATGAGGAAAAAGAATATAACCGCATAAAAAAATTAATTAAAATGCGTGAGCAGGCAGATTTTCAAGATCAGGCAAATTCACAAATAGTTGGACCATTAAGTGAAGTTCTAGGAATTGCTTGTCTACTGATAATTGTAACTTTAAGTAAAACTTTATTTGCTGAACAAGTTACGTCAATTTCCACAGTACTGCTGACGTATTTATTGGTATTATTGCGACTGCTACCACTAGTTTCTCAGCTAAATGGTCTTCGCAGTAACTTTGCCAGTACTGCTGCCAGTGTGGATATGGTGAGTCAGTTTTTAAGGCTAGATGATAAGCCTTTTATGGGTAATGGCAAACTTCCCTACAAAAAATTAAAACAGGGAGTGCATTTTAAATCTATTTCTTTTGGCTATACGAACAATAGCGGGCAAGTACTTAAAGAAGTGGATTTATATTTAGGCCGTGGTACAACTCTAGCCTTAGTTGGTAGTTCAGGTGCCGGTAAATCTACATTGGCAGACCTTTTACTAAGATTTTACGATCCAACAAGTGGTTCTATTACTTTTGATGGTATAGATTTGCGAGATTTTGATTTGGCATCTGTACGAAAAAATATGGGAATTATTAGTCAAGATACGTTTCTTTTTAATGATTCGGTGCGGAATAATATAGCTTATTCTAAACCAGAGGCTACAGAATCAGAAATTATCAAAGCAGCAAAGCTGGCTAATGCCTATGAATTTATTAGTAAACTACCTGAGCAGTTTGATACTGTGATAGGTGATCGCGGTGTGATGTTATCTGGTGGACAAAAACAAAGATTAGCGATCGCACGCACACTGCTGCAAAACCCGGAAATCCTGATTTTGGACGAAGCTACCAGCGCATTAGATACTGTTTCCGAACGCTTGGTACAATGTGCACTTGATGAACTGAGTCACGATCGTACTACCCTGGTAATTGCTCACCGACTTTCCACAGTTCGCAAAGCTGATCAAATTGCTGTCTTAGATCAAGGAAGAGTAGTAGAAGTTGGCAATCATGAAGAACTACTTCAAAAAGGTGGTTATTATGCTCACTTGTATTCAATGCAATTTGGTAACAGTACTGATAATTCTAGCAAGCGTAACCAAAGCTTACTCCGCATATCTCATGAAATTCGCACCCAACTAAATTCATTAATTGGATTACTACAATTATTAATAGATAATTTTGTAGACGATGTTCAAGAACGTCAAGAATTACTTGAACAATCTTATAAAGCAGCATGGAGAATTCTTAACACTGTTGATGTTTTTGAAGATGTAATTACTCGACAAATTAAAGGACAATCAGTTGCGGGAGAGCAGAATCACAGCAGTATTACTCGCCATTATCAAAAATTGAGCTGTATATTTGATGAATTCCGATCTGGTCTAAATCCTACATTGGTGTGCCTTCGTACAGTTACTGATAATGTAACAAACAAGGATAAGTTTGAAGGTCAATTACTAACAGAAGCTTATGAATCTATTATTAACCTGCTTGGAAATTTACAAAAGTTTGAAGATAGTATTAAAACATGAAATGTCACCATCTTGAAATAGGGCTGGATTTAATCTCGGTTGTATAAAAACATATAAAAATATGCTCAAAAAAGTAGGTATGATTAGTAGCTATAGCGCTCTGGAATCTAGAGCAGACTGGCTATGGCAACAAACGCCTCATCCATTTGGTACTTGGGGTAATATGCAAATGCAAGCACTAGCAGGAGAACCTGATTTCTTACTAATGTATCAGTTTGATTTTCCTCAATCTGTAAAAAAACTATCTTTGTTAGATCGATTGCGAAAAGTTCAAAAACAACCAGAATTGAATATTTATAAATTACTGCGTGATGTCAAGCAAGAAAGAATTATTTATTTATTGAGAGAACCACCTTTAGATGAAATTGTAGAAATCAATAAGAGTAATTATAAACAAGCACAAAATTATTGTGGCTATATTTCTGGACCAGATGATTTTGCTCCCACTCCAGATTATATGCCTGCGGTTTGGTATCACTCCAACTCGTTTAAGGATTTAAATGAAATGCCATCTCCAGAAAAGATTGCTATCTGTAGTTGGATTACTTCAGGAATTAAACGCACAGCTAACCATCGCCAGCGTTTGAATTTTCTACAATCTTTACGATCTAGCGGTATGCAAATTGATTTTTATGGACGTGGTTTACAAAAATGGGTAAAAACTTCAGGAGAACTTGGTAATAAGTGGTACGGTATGGCACCATACTACTATAATCTAGCAATTGAAAACTATGCTGAAAATGATTGGTATGTGAGTGAAAAACTTTGGGATAGTTTACTAGCTTGGTGTTTACCAATTTACTATGGTGGATCAGCAGCAGATAAACTATTACCACCAGATAGTTTTTTAAGATTACCCAGTTTAGATGAAAAAGGCATCGCTTATATTCAAGAAATAACTTCTACCTCTGATGCTTGGTATGCTGCCAAGGATGCGATCACAGAAGCTAGACAAATTATCTTATACAAACTAAATTTACTCAACTGGCTATCAGACTTTGTCACCCAATTTTCTTGATTCCACTAGATATACACTTTGAGAATTGATATATGAATGGTATTTGTACCCTAGCTAATGATTATGTTTACGACCAACTCATTGCCCTACTCAACAGCATAGAGGCGATTTATGGCCAAACAATGCCTGTATGTATCTATCCTTATGATGAAAATACAGCCAAAATTACTGCTGAACTTGCTCACCGTCCTCATGTAAAACTTTACGATCACCAAGATTCAATTCAAAAATGGGACAAATTCGTTAAAGATATTTGGGATAAGCATCCCATAGCCCAAAAACATTGGCAAACAATAGGCGCAAATAAATATCATCGATTGGGAACTCATCGCCGTTATTGTGCTTTTGATGCGCCTTTTGATAGCTTTGTTTATATGGATGCTGATATTTTATTAATGAGTCCCTTAGATCATATCTTTACTCAGCTAAATCATAATAATTGGGTAGTATATGATTTTCAATTTAAAGATTCATCTCATGTTTACAGTATATCTTCAACTAAATTGAAGGAATTATTCACTCCAGAACAATTGCAAACAGAAATTTTTTGTTCTGGTTTTTATGGGTCTAAAAAAGATATATTTCCTGAACAAGAGCGAGAAATTTTGTTGAACTATTTGCATCAGGGAGAGGCAGAAGTTCTCTATGATATGGCTCCTGACCAAACGATTCTCAATTATATGGTAATGCGATTAGGCATTCTTAGCTATAATTTTGCCCGCACCCTACCTGCTAATGAGGTAACAGGTTGTTCGGTAACTTCCCTGCACTTTGAGAATAGAGATCAAATTCTCTATGATAAGGGTAACAGACTCACTTATTTGCATTATATAGGTTTAGCTTCCAAATTATTTAGTCGAGTTTGTGCTGGTGAAGATATAAACTTTCCTTACCGGGATATTTTCTTGCACTATAGATATTTACATACACCGGAACAAAAACCAAAATTTACAACTAAACTTAAACCTTATGATCCTTCTCCTAGTTTAGGTACGCGAATTTTAAAAAGGTTAGGTTTTGCCAAAAAATAGAGGATTATGCTCATGAACAGGGGAATTTATATCATTGCTAATGACAAAGTAACAGACCAAGCAATCGCACTACTCAATAGCATCAGATTGCATGATGTTGATACCTCTGTAGTAATGATTCCTTACGATGATAATTATCACAATATTGCATATACTCTCGGTCAAAATTATGGCGTGAACACCTATGAGGACTTAGATTTTATCGACCGTCTTTCCCAAAAATTATACGAAATTTTCGGAGGCCAGTTCTTTGCGCGTCCTAATCAATTTCGTAAACAAGCTTGCTGGTTTGGACCATTTGATGAGTTTTTGTATATTGACACTGATATTGTTGTCTTTGAAAAAATTATTGATAATCTTAACTACTTAAAGAGCACCGATTTCATTTGTTGTGACTACCAACATTTAGGAGGGATTAAAAACGTTTTCAGTCCCAGAGTCATGGAAGATCAACTATTTACTAAATATGAAGTCAAGTCAATTTTTAACGGTGGTTTTTGGGGATCTAAGAAAAACCTAATTTCCGAAACAGAATTGTATGAATTCTTTAGTGAATGTGCAGCAAACACAGAATATTTTGATTTTTCTGAAAAAACTTCAGATCAACCAATTATTAACTATATTTTATTAAAGCGAATTCCCCACCGCTTTAATATTGTGCGTAGAGAAGGTAAAGCACCAGGAAATTGGGCGGGAACTCCTCATTTTCAATGTCGAGGAAACCTCCTGTTTGATCCGACAGTAAATCAACCTTTACAATATCTTCACTGGGCTGGTATTAGAATTGAACCAGGTTGTCCCTATTGGGAAACTTGGGAATATTATCGTAATTTAAATCCAGCCTTACCAACTACAGCTATACCCGCATGTGTGCAGAAAAGTAAATGGCAGCAAATGTTAGATAATATAAAAAATCAGTTAAGCCAAATTGAACCCAAATCATAAAAATTTAGGAATAGATTTATTGATTTACAAGGAATTTCAACTCTTACTACAGGTAGTTAATTAAGGAAGTGATAAAATAAAAATCACTTCCTAAACTTCCTAAAATCTTAGCTTATACCTATTAAGACCAAGAATCTAAATCGAGAGATTGCATTCCCCGACTGCTGACAAATTCCAGCAAACTTCTCAACTGCAACCAAACAAATAAACAAGTTAGTAAACTCAGCGGTAAACCCACACCTAAAGCCAGAGGAGAGGGAAAGCCAAATATTTCTAACCCAGAATACATAAATAAACAAACGCCTACTGTAATGCCAATAAATGGCACCAACAATTGTTTGAAGGAGGAACTAGATTTTATAGGTTCTTTATTAAGACTTGGCCATTCCTGGAGAATTACTTCCAAAGTTCCAGATAAGGCTAAACCAGAAGTTAATGCTGTGAGAAATCCCACTAAAAGTAAGATGTAAGGTGGTTGCATAGGGTAATAGTACATGAAAATCCTGATTGTTATTAAATTAGTTTTTACTTGGTAACTGGTTATTCGTAAAGGAAATCAAAGAAGTAGCTTTTGGCAGAATAGCTGCTACACCTTCTCTAGATAACTCCGTCAAAATCCCGACCGCTACATTTAATAACCAATTTAGTGGTAGGTCATCTTTGACTAAGTTCCACAGTCGTTGTACTTCGTCAGTGTGCAAACGATCATCTTCAGTTAGGGCAAGTACCAACTGACGACGGAGAAATTTACCTTCTTCAGATAGCAAGAATTGTAATCCCATTTTCGCTGTAGGTAAAACATCAAATTCTACATCAGTACGAGCGATGGAAATTAGATTCTCTAACCTCTGCCATTGGAATTTACCATCTTTAAATAAGACATTGAGTAAGCGCCGTCTTAATGCCAGAGATTCTCCTGTTAGCAACCGTCGTGCTATGTAGGGATAACCTATTTCTACAATTTTAAAATTGGGGTTGAGGCTCAGAGCAATACCTTCCTGTGTCACCAAGGAACGAATAATTAAGGCAAACTTGGCGGGAATTCGGAAGGGATATTCATACATCAATTCTGAGAATTCATCAGTAATGGTTTTGAAATTAAAATCATTGATATTTTTACCTATGGCATTTCCGAGCACAGCTTCTAATGCTGGCACAACTGGGGTAATATTGGTACCTGGAGCGAGAAAGCCAAGTTTTACAAAGTCTTCAGCTAAGTCGGTGTAATCTTTATTGATAAGATGTACTAACGCATCTACGAGTGTTTCCTTTGTAGTTTCTTCTAGTTGATCCATCATACCAAAGTCGATGTAAGCCATGCGACCATCCGTAACGGCAAATAAATTACCTGGATGGGGGTCGGCATGGAAGAAGCCATGTTCTAACAGTTGTTGTAAACCAGAGGTAACTCCGATCTGGATAATTGTTTCGGGATCTAAACCTGCTTGGCGTATGCTTTGCATATCTGTAAGTTTAAAGCCATTAATCCATTCTAGAGTTAAAACCCGGGTACTACTATAGCGCCAATAGATAGACGGAACTTTGATTTGAGGGTCGTCGCGGAAGTTGGTAGCAAATTTTTCTGCATTACGACCCTCATTTATGTAATCAATTTCTTCAAATAATTTTGTGCCAAACTCATCGACAATTAATGTCAGATCGTGGCCGAGATTGAGGGGTAACCAAGGAGTTAGCCAACTGGCAGCCCAACGCATTAAATACAAGTCCCGTGTGATCACTGGACGCAAGTTAGGGCGTTGCACTTTGACGGCGACTTCTTCTCCACTGATGAGACGACCTCGATATACTTGACCCAAGCTAGCAGCTGCTACAGGTTTGGGTGATAGTTCGCTAAATATCTCGTCAATGGATCGTTCTAGTTCTGTTTCAATGATATGTTGCGCTAAGTTATAGTCGAACGGTGGTAACTGGTCTTGCAACTTCACCAGTTCTGCTAAAAAGTCTTTGCGGATTAAGTCTGGTCGGGTGGAGAGGGCTTGACCTACTTTAATGAAAGTGGGTCCGAAGTGGGTGAGCAGTTCTCGGAGTTGGGTGGCTCGTTTTCCCTGATTCTGCTCAACTTGATTTTGCCATTCATCCCACTTTAGACTGAGTATAAAGCTTGCACAGGAGAAGATTATTCTCAGTAGTCTGCCCCAAGCTAACCAGGGACGGTAACGGTAGTAACGAGCTATCGCGTCTGGATTATACTGCTGTAGTTGAGCAGGTTGATACTGACCCACGCCTTTATTTGCCTCTTCAACTGGGAACTTTACAATTTTGGTTGCTTGTTTTTTTAGCTACAAGCTGGTTGATATTCAGGATTTTTAGGTGGAGTAGTGAGCTTCTTTCTGTTTTAGCTACAAGAAAGAATTACGCTTTACTTATTCCTAGATTTTCTAGTGTAATAAATAAGGCAAACTAAGCGGATCTTTACTGCCTAGAGTTCTTTATGTTTTTCTTAATTATACTTTATAAAAGTACAGAGTCTTATCTTATCAGTGGACTATTTTATATATTCTTAATAATTTGGTTCCAACATCATAGCTTGTACTATATTCTGTAATTGGTTTCATTGCAGTGAATTTCAATACGCACAGCTAAGTCGAGGATGGTTATAGTTATTGGTACTAGCTAATTATGTTATTTCAAGGCTAGGTAGTAATTACCTGTATAGAGTCTAAAATCTCTGATTCGCAATGAATCTTATTTTTGCTAAAATTATCCCGTTATAATGCTTCAAAAATACAATATTTTGGATTCACATCTGGGAATTGTGACTAAGATGATACCGATTTCTTTATAATTTTACCTCGCAACTTCTTCTATTTACCCATACAGTTTTAAACTAGGTAAAGTTTGCAATAACAGTTTCCTAACTTAATGAATCAGTTAACAGGTCAGGGTGTAAGAGCTATTACGAAATGTTCAATGGTAGATATAATAAACGATATTGCTTGGCAAACTCGCCAAGGTAGTGTTGCGGCAATTATTCAACTGTTGAACGAAAAACTAGTTATCTCTGGTCTCAGACATATAGCTATTGTTGCCGATGGTGTCTTACAACTTTTGTGTGAGGCAGCTACGGAAGAGCAACTTGATCAATCTACTTTAGTGCAAGAAGTTCAGCAAATTCTTGATTCAACTGTACTCGGTAATATTCGCACGGTCAATATTAACTCTAGAATTGTCAGGGAAGAACAATTGTTATGGTTGGAGGAAATCAATCACGATCGCCCTAGTCAATTACTGTGGTCACAGGAGATTACTCTCTCTCATCAATTACCCTAGTCACAGGAAATTACTCTCTCTGAGCCTGGTCTTTTCAAGCAATTAGTTCAAGATTTAAAAGCAGTTTATACTGAATACGGAAAACCTATTTTTCCTAAATCTAGACCTATACTAACTAACAGATATCAAGAGACAATTACAGTTTGAAAATTAGTACTAGCAGCCACTGGCTTACCTATAATTATTTTATTTTTTGGTCAACTTGATTCTCCTTTAGGAAAACCACTTAAGAATATGTTCCCTTTGGATGTTTCACCATCTTTGCAAACAACAAACAAAATTAAATCACAAAAATTATCTCGTGATGATAAGAAAAGTTTTTCTAATCCCGCAAATTATTCATTTGCAGATGGTGTCATGCTCGGTAACCAGGCTGCTACTACTGTTAAAGTAGTTATAATTTCAACTCAGTGCTGGGAATTAGCTGCTAGGTGGCAAAGAGGTTCTGATTTAATGAATTAGGTTTCTTCTGATCATAGCCGTTATCAAGAAGTTCAAATTTAGAACTAAATTATATCAGGAATATAATGAAGCAGCACAAAAAGACGCAGAAAAAAGCAAATCAATTCCTGCGGGAAATTAACAATGGAAAAATCTAATGCACATAAAAATCTATGTAGAGACATTTAATCAAGTGTCTCTACTAACTATGTAGGGCTTGCTAATAGCGTAGCGTGGCGTTAAGCCATAGAAACGGAAGATCTCGGTAAATCAATAATTCAAAGGTTATTTAAGGTGGATAAGATGCAGGAAATAAGCCTTGATACCATGAAAACTCAAATACCTTTTCAGATTCTAGATTATTCTAAATCCTCCTCTTCTTCCTTCTGACTATTGACTCCTGACTCGTAATCGTCACGAATAACTTTTTCAGCAAGCCCTATGTAATTTGAATTAAATACTCATTTCTAACATCCGTTGGATGGGACTGAGTGCTGCAACTCGGATTTCCTCGGACATGGTAATTTCTGGGGTAAGATTTTTCATGGTTAAGTGCAGCTTTTCTAAGGTATTCAAATGCATGAATGGACATTCATTACACTTACAGTTATTTTCAGGTGGTGCAGGAATAAACTGTTTGTGAGGTGCGAGTTTTTGCATCTGGTGGATGATGCCTGGCTCTGTAGCTACAATGAATGCTTGTGCAGGGCTTTTTTGACAATAATTGAGTAAGGCTGCTGTGGAACCAATGTAGTTGGCATGGCGCAAAACGCCGGTTTCACATTCTGGGTGTGCGATCACTTCGGCTTCAGCATGTATGGTTTGTAACTGGACAATTTTCTTTTCAGAGAAGGTTTCATGAACTATGCAGCTACCTTTCCATAACAACATATCTCGTCCGGTTTGCTGGATTACATACCGTCCTAAATTTTTATCGGGTGCAAAAATGATGGGCTGTTCTTTGGGTATTTGCTGAACGATTTTTACTGCGTTGGAACTGGTACAGATAATATCGCTCATGGCTTTAATTTGCGCAGAGCAGTTAATGTAGGAAATTACCAGATGATCAGGATGTGCAGCTTTGAAAGCTGCAAATTCATCAGGAGGACAACTGTCTGCTAAAGAACAACCCGCGTTTAAGTCTGGTAACAATACTAATTTGTCAGGGTTAAGAATCTTTGCGGTTTCGGCCATAAAGTGAACACCAGCAAATACAATAACATCGGCATTAGTTTGGGCTGCTGCCTTTGCTAGTTGTAAGGAATCGCCAATAAAGTCAGCAATATCTTGAATATCTGGGTCTTGATAATAATGCGCCAATATGACCGCGTTGAGTTTGTGCTTTAAATCCTCAATGACAGTAAATAAATCTAGTGGTAGTGTAGCTGATTTTTGAGCAAGTGTAGTTGTAAACACAGTTAGAAGTTGCTTTTAGCCGTAAATAATGATTTGGAAATAATGATTTGGTGAGTTGAAGAATCAGGGAGTTGTCGGATTTACAGAAGTAGAGATTTTGCAATAGCAAATCCCCACCAATATGAGACTTGCTCCCTGATTAGTAGCTAGAATTTAAGTTCTTCTAAGAACGTATAAAATTTTTAACTACAGAAGTCCTAAACTTCTGTATTCCTTGATTCAATTATAGTAGTTTTTACCATTCAATTATAGTAGTTCTTACCAAAAAAAAGAACATTTATGTTCGCAATTAATGTGCAAATTCGGCCGAGTTTCATATCCTGGAGATATATGGCTTTTTAAAGTGGCATGACCAGTCAAAAAACTCAATTAACTCTCAAAATTGCTGTAGTTGGCGATGTTCACGACCAATGGGAAGTAGAAGATGGTTTAGCACTCAAGCATTTGGGTGTTGATTTAGTGTTGTTTGTGGGGGATTTTGGGAATGAGTCGGTAGAGGTGGTGCGCGTGATCGCTTCTCTGGACATTCCTAAAGCTGCCGTAATGGGAAACCATGATGCTTGGTATTCTGCTACTGAATGGGGAAGAAAAAAGTGTCCCTACGACAGAACGAAGGAAGACTGGTTGCAAAAACAGCTAGATTTACTAGGTGTTGCCCATGTTAGTTACAGCAAGTTAGATTTCCCAGAGTGGAATTTAACTGTGGTGGGAGGTCGTCCTTTTACCTGGGGTGGCCACGAGTGGAGATTTGCAGATATCTGTGCAGAACGCTATGGTATTTCCTGCTTAGAAGAGTCTGCTGAAAAAATCTTTCAGGTAGTGAAAAGTGCAGCTTGTGAGAATATTATCTTTTTGGGACATAATGGACCAAGTGGTTTAGGTGATCGCCCAGATGACCCCTGTGGTAAAGATTGGCATCCTATAGGTGGTGACTTTGGTGATCCAGACTTAGCTGAAGCCATTTCCTTATGTCTAAAAACAGGAAAAACCATTCCCTTAGTTACCTTTGGTCATATGCACCGCACCCTCCGCCATACCAAGAAGAGGCAAAGAAGGGCTGTATTTAGAAGTCCAGAAGGAATCATCTACCTAAATGCAGCTAATGTACCCCGAATTATAGAAACACATGGCGTAAGATTACGGAATTTTTCCCTAGTTTCGCTAGAAGGGAGTATGGTGACAAAGGCTTCTGTTATTTGGGTTAGTAATGACTTCCAAATGGTATCAGAAGAACTTCTTTATAATTCTTAACCTTTAGTGGTGCAGTCTGTGTAATTAGTATGTTATGATTTTATCTGTCGGTTTTTGTGTCTAAAATCCTGACAGATAATTTGGAGAGGTGGCAGAGTGGTCGATTGCGTCCGACTTGAAATCGGATGAGGCTAAAACCTCCGGGAGTTCGAATCTCCCCCTCTCCGTTGAAAAAACTGAATTTCTACAAATCCTATGAGAAAGAGAGCCATTGTTAGTTTTCATATAAACAATGGTTTACATTTGATTTGTTCTTGGTTAGTACCTCTTGAATAATTCAACTTCCTAAGTTGAATTATTCAACTTAGGAAGAACTATTTATCAGCACACCCTAACTAAAGCGATACTGTAATCGACTTATTTGCTTTATCAAACCAAGCATTCAGATATTTGCGCTGATTTACATATTTGACGTAAACCTTGAATGTTGCTACCCTTCAATAATTAATGAAACAACCATGCTAGTGGAATCTTCATGCAAGAGTATATGACTTCCTGCTTGGCAGCATTTGTCTTGTGAAAAATTTTTAGCTTCCTTCTTCACCTGATTCAAATAAAGTTGGAATAATTTTACGGCTTCTTCTTCATCTCTTATAGGTGAAGATTGAACTTCTTTAGTTAGACTACCTCTAATCGGTGGAAAGATTTCACGGTAACGATTAAGAGCATCTATAGTTAAAGCAACCATCAGTAGAAGATATTTAGGAAGTACATCAATTGATACTTGCAGAGCAGACAAATACCTTAAAATAATAGTTATAGTTTTTGATAAGCTGAAGTCCTGTTTTTCTAACTTATCAAGAAGGATGAAAATACCTTCTAAAGTAGTAAGGATTCAGGTCTAAGCTAGAGGGATTAAAAAAGGTGTCTGCACAGCAGAGTTAACCATTGCTTTGATATGTTGGTCAAAAAACTCAATTAGAGACAGTCCTTGAGGGCGACAAGTTTGTATAACCGTCAATAAATTGGCAGTATGTTAGAATCGCTCCATAGAAAGAAACAGAGCCACCACAGACTTTTCCTTTTGTTAGTGCTAAAGGTAACGTTAAAGTAACATCCGATTGTGCATACTTTCTTTCCTCATATTTCTCCCCTGTATCAGAGGCTGATTTTTGAGAGTGTCCAGACTCTAAAAGTCCTCATGGCAAAGGCAACCAC
>CAKZGI010000150.1 GCA_936914905.1 uncultured Trichormus sp.
CTTCCCTGAGAAAAGAGGTTTACGACCCAAGAGCCTTCCTCCCTCACGCGGTATTACTCCGTCAGGCTTTCGCCCATTGCGGAAAATTCCTCACTGCTACCTCCCGTAGGAGTCTGGGCCGTGTCTCAGTCCCAGTGTGGCTGATCATTCTCTCAAATCAGCTACTTATGGTCGCCTTAGTGCCCTTTTACCCAACCAACTAGCTAATCAGACGCGAGCTCATCACGAGGCGGTTTTTACCCCTTTGACAGTTTTGGATATTTAGTATTAGCAGTCGTTTCCAACTGTTGTCCCAAACCTCAAGGCAGATTCTCACGTGTTACTCACCCGTCCGCCACTATGTACAGACGTTATATATAACGTCTGTAGACCGTTCGACTTGCATGTGTTAAGCATACTGCCAGGGTTCATCCTGAGCCAGGATCAAACTCTCAATTATTATTTTTAGACTTTGTTTGGCTCCAGAACTTATTGTTCTGGATTCTTTAATCCTTTCTTATATTTTAGGGACTCATACTTTTAGCTGGTCCCTATAAATACTTTCTGACGAGAATTGGATGCTTGATTTTGGCTTTCAAACTATTCTTTCTTTCTTAGTTCTGTGTGTCAAAAACTCAATTTTAACACTTCTCTAGTAGAATTTGACAGGTTGCTATCTGGAGTAGTGTCAACCGTACTTTCCCTTGTGTGCTTCCACTACTTTTCTTGGATATAAATCGCACTTAATTTCTGGTTGGCTGTCAATGCTTAACATTAAAGTCGCTTGGCTTGAGAGTTCTCTAATGTAATTTGACAACTAACTCTTTATAGTGGTATCAACCGTACTTTATAGAGAATGTTTCCACTACCTTTTTAGAGGTAATCATCTTGTCAGGCCGGTTATCAACCCCTTCATCTGTTATGATGAATTTGATACTTTAAGTGTGTACTTGGAGCATACCGGATTGCGAGTGGGGTTAACCTGACTACTTGCGAGAGGGTTACACTACGTTGATCAGACTCAAAAGAGTTTATTGAAAAGTTTACCTCTCCTGGATACAATCATAACCTTCTAGATTTTGATCAATTTATTTAACTTCTTTCTTATTGATTATCAATAACTAACACAGGGATTTATTGGGGTAATTCGCTTTCTCAAGGAAAACCCATAATAGTTATATGATGGGTTAAGAGGTTTGTGAATTACCACAAGGTTTATACGGCATTACTTATAGTATGTGATTATTCGTAATTCTCTGGGATTTTTTTAACTATAACCTCTACCTTTAGTTGAGTATCCAGTGAATTTTATATATCTCCTATAAAATCAATAATTTGCTGATTATTATTGATTTCTCAAACCACCTCATCCTTCTAGGTGATTTAAAAGACAAAACACTAGCAGTCTGATTCATATCAGACTTATTTGATTTTCGCTAATTGAAAAAAGATTGATATCGGCAGATTTATCTCAAAATTAATGGTCAGTTAAAAATAACAATGCCAATACTCGTCTACAGGTAAAATCGCCCTATATCTAATTCATCCAATGCCATATTTATTCGATTTCATCCAATGCCATATTTATTCGATTAATGGCTAATAGTAATACTATCAGCAGTAAAAAGAAAGTAGAGTAATTTAAATTCATTATTTGCCTTCATTTTCTTTACAAAATGCGGTTCTTTTCAGTGAATAACACGCTCGTTGAACTCAAAGTAGGTAGCGTACGGAAGGGGTGTCAAGGAGACTCCTACATAAAATTTATCCTTACACCTTACTTTTATACTCCCCTATTACTTTGACCCTTCTCCTTATCTTTGTGCCATTTATTGACTGTTTCAGTCTAGTCTGTTCAGTTTTTTGGTTTAAGAAGTTAGCAATTTATTAAAGACTATCGAAGCATTAAGATACATCTGTTTCAGGTAGCCAGATCATGGTTTCATAGCCTATTCTATCTATTTTCAGATCTTTTTTCACCGGCATAGCCACTAGATAAACCCAGTGATTTGATTCTGGTCGATAGTTTTTGATGATGCTTACACCGCCGATAAATTCCACTTTTTGGCCCTTATTAAATTTAGGTACTTTGAAAACAATTGCAATCATTTCTTTTTCTGCCTTGGAATATTACAACGTATATAATGTTTTAGCTCCCAAATAAATTAGTATTCTCCACCCTGGGTTCAAAATTTGCTCTGTCAGTGGTTTCGATTTCAAAGTTTAGTGTATACATCTATAGTTGGTTTCTGTATTGGTAATTATACGAGAGAGATGTATTTCTCAAGGGGCAATAAATTTTAGTAATTCACAAAGTACAGTTTGATGAGAACAATGAGGGCAGACATATATTTGAGGTAATGTTATTACTAACACTGATATTCCTTAAGCTTAACTATTTCCCTAGATAAAATTCAAAACTGAGAGGCAAATATTTTTGTATCCTGCATAACTCCAAAATTTTACCTTTAACTGCCCTATAGGTAGAGAGGAAATAGACCATGACGAGAATTTATTAATAATCTCATCAGTTAATTTGGGCAGTATCTACTTGATAGCAAGTATAAACCTCCAAACCCATCAATTTTAACTGATGGGGGTTTTCTTTGGAAATTAATTTTTATTTATATACTTCCCTTCATTGGATAGAAGTAGAGTTAGTAACAACAGTTTAATTTTGGTAATTAAGTCATTTATTTAAAATGATTTTTTTTTAAATTATGCAATTTGAAATTGAATGTAACAAGTTAAATAAACAACAAATATGCTTAATATGTGCTTAACAGTTTCAGATGGGAGAAGCAAGATTAATTGTGTGTAGCAATCAGGGTGATAGTTATGGTGATGTTTGCTCTGAGTGCATGGCTAAGGTGCTAATTGGATCAGCAGCCAACTCCGACAGGTAAAATTTTGCTCTTTTCCCGATCTACGAATTTCTTGATAGAATTGCAACACCTAATACTTAACAGCTTCCTTGCTCAGTATTAGCAGATCCTCGAATAGAAGAAACATTTCCAAATTTTGCAATACCTCAATATTTAAACTAACGGGTTTAACAACCTTATTTGTGCAATATCTGCTACAGTTTCTACTAATTCATCAAGCTCAAAAGGCTTACAAAGAACCTATTGAAAACCTGCATCTATTGCTGTGTTAAAGGATTCTGGAGCTACATAACTTGTAAGAGCTACAGCAGGAAGAAAATCTCTGAAAGAGGCTTCTTCATGTCTAATGAAGCGAATTAATGAATAACCGTCTTTGCCAGACATAATAATATCGCTAATCACAACATCCGGTTTCCACTCTTCTAGTATCTGTATGGCATGATCTACAGATTTTGCTATCTTTATTTTTGCTTGGTACTCCTCAAAAATCAACGTAACTATGTATAAGGAATCGTCATTATCATCTACGATAAGTATCCGTAAACCATTCATAAATGACCATTTCCTAAACAGTATTTTCTTGAAAATCGCTCTATCTTCTGAATATGAGTTGAAATAAATTCTTGACAAAATAAGTCAACCTCCTATTTCGGTATCACAATTAGGAGCCTTTAAAAGCAAGGGGATAACTATCTGCTTTTTAACCTTTTGATCCAAAAATCAACATGACATTTATCTAGATAGCTTTAAATTTACAACCACTTAATATCACTAGTCGGTCAGCTTTCGCTGACTATGCCAAATTTTTCTGAGACACGGCTAGCTCTATGTGCCTAGCAACCGAGCATACTCGTTTTTAACGATGGAATAACACTCACAAGATGTATTTTCCAAGTCTGACCGATTCAGAATGGTAATATTTCCACGCGTATAGCTAATCATGCCAGGGAGGCTAAGTGTACCAGCAGCTACCGTTACACCAGCGCGACGACAGCCGAGCATTTGACCAAGAAATTTCTCAGTCAAAGGAAATGTATTTGATTGCATACGGTCAGAGAGTAAGAGCAGCCAACGGGCGAATCGCTCTTCTATTGTATGCAGGCGGTTGCAGGCTGCGGTTTGTGTGACCAGGGTGAATAGTGCTTGTGTGTAACACAACAGCAGACTTTGAATTTCTCTACCTCGCTTGGATTCTGCTATTAGTATCTCTGCTTTCATCCTCATATCAGTGTCTGGAATCTGCAGAAACGCTATTCGCTATTGTAGTTGTAGAATTACCACCCTAAATTACAGGAAGACCCACCATCCCATCATTGCTGACTATACCTGCTTCGACGGTAGAGCCATCGTTTTGGTTACAGACTAAAGAAGCCATTGCCTGATTGGGAAAATAGACGTGTGTGATTGGTTCACCTGCTTCGTAAAGGACTTGCTTAACTGGAAGATGTACTTGCTCTAGGTGTGTAACTAGGCGTTTATACTCACCCTCGGACAGTGCGGCTAGTATTTTATTTTCTATTAACAATACCTTTGCCAAAATAAGAGCCTACAAAAATCTTGGCAAAAATGGCAGAATGACCCACATATAAGCCTTTAGCTCATAAG
Source organism: uncultured Trichormus sp. (assembly GCA_936914905.1). Lineage (GTDB taxonomy): Bacteria > Cyanobacteriota > Cyanobacteriia > Cyanobacteriales > Nostocaceae > Trichormus_B. The sequence continues at coordinate 4,470 of CAKZGI010000150.1, forward strand.
TTATCTTGGAATGTCAAACCCTTAACACTAGGGTCAATACGTTAGAAAAGCCTTGTGGGAAACCTTGAAGGAATTTTTAGGACTTATTGTTTTTGCCAAGCATAGGAGAAAAGAGAGTTCAGACACCAACTCACCCTCGTAAATTGGCGAAGGTATTGATTAATAGATGAGATTTGTTAGATACAACCATTCAAAACTCCAAGTAGACAGCATCAATGAAAAGATAAGTTGCCCTTTATGCTGTTAATTCGGTCATTACTAGATCGATCAGGGTGTTGGCGATCGCCTTTGGAGTCAAAACAAAGTTTACTTTTCCGGTATCAATAGCTGCCTTGGGCATACAGAAACGCTCTGAGGTAGTTTCATCCTGTGTGATCGTCATACCGCCATATTTTTTGATGGCTCTCATTCCTAAAGCACCATCTGGGCCCAACCCACTTAAAATCACAGCGATCACTCGCAATCCATAATTTATCCCTACTGACATGAATAGTCTGTCCACTGAAGGGCGAACAAAGCTCATCTTTCGCTCCTGTAACAAAGACAGCGTACCGTTAGCACCGACTACTATGTGTCGGTCTGGAACATACGTGTAAACTCTGCCTGGGCGTAATATATCGCCTGATTTTGCCTGCTCAACCCGCAATGCTGTGTGACAGCTAAGGGATCTGTGCAAAACAACTAGGGTACCCGGGATTCATGTGTTGAACTACAACAATCGCCGCCGGGAAATATGTTGGTAAAGCCGACAATATTTGGAGCATTAGCTTTTGCCCACCTGCGGAAGCTCCAATTGCCACTATGTTATAGGCAATATTAGGGAAATGTGACATGATCTGGTGTGTTTGTGTACCGTCGATGTTTTTTCCGATTACTAATGCTTACCGTTGAGCAAGCCATAATACAACGAATATTCAAGCTGTGCAAAAAGTAAAACTTGTTATGTTGGCTATCTAACATAGAAATCTAATATGTTAGATAGCCAACATAAACTATTTCTAGAAAATAAATCTTTTGTCAGAGGTTATTAACTGCTGCTAGTTACTTAATGGAAAAAGGACTGGCTCAAACAGACTTCTGATATTTGTATTACAAATAACCTCTGCTTTCTGGAAAATCAACTTTTAGCTGCTCTACCCCCTGAAGAATACTCTCGTGTCTTTGCTTACATGGAAATCTTACCTCTGAAGTACAAGCAACCCCTCTACTTAAATAACCAACCTATTGAGTATGTATATTTCCGTAAACAGGGTGTAGTTTCTTTCCTCACCATTATGGGATATGGTTCGGCAGTGGAAGTAGGTACGGTCGGTAACGAAGGAATGGTAGGCCTGTCGGTATTGTTGGCAGCTAACAGCATTCCGGGCTAGTCTTTTGCACAAATTCCTGGTGAAGGATGGAAGATGAGTGTATATGCGTTTAATACTCATGTCTTTGCAGGTAGCTTATGCAAGGGACTACCTGCAACGCTATATACAAGCACTATTTAACCTAATTGCTCAGTCTGCTGCGTGTAAACGCCTGCACTCAATATAAGAGCGATTCGCCCGTTGGCTGCTGATGACTGCTCACCGAGTAGAAACAGACTCTTTTCCACTTACTCAAGAATTCCTTGCTCAAGTGCTGGGTGTGAAGCGTTCCAGTGTTAGCCTGACTGCCTCTATTATTCAGAGGGCAGGGCTAATCCAGTATGTTCGCGGGGAGATAACTATCCTTGACCACTCAGGTTTAGAAGCTACCACCTGTGAGTCTTACCAAATTGTTAAAGCAGAGTTTGAGCGTTTACTCAACAGCAAGTAAAGTCACTATTTTCCTAAAAAAATATTACAGTTAATTATGATGGTATGAATTATATATTCAGTTAAATTTGCAGCTATGACCACTCAGGTTTAGAAGCTACCACCTGTGAGTCTTACCAAATTGTTAAAGCAGAGTTTGAGCGTTTACTCAACAGCAAGTAAAGTCACTATTTTCCTAAAAAAATATTACAGTTAATTATGATGGTATGAATTATATATTCAGTTAAATTTGCAGCTATTACTTGATAGTAAATCATCCATTGTTGTGATGAACTTGCAGATCAATTGTGCAGAAAATACTTCTGTTGGTTACGTAAATGCACTTTATATTGCTATAGAACTAAATTTAAACAGGATAGTAATCGATGGAATAATCTCATTAAAATAGGTGGTTTATCTTCTACTGACTTTATGACAACGCTTACAGGTCACTTGCTTCTCTGAAAGGTTACTGTCCTCTGCTATGTGCCTTTCTTCAGGAAATACTGAGGCAATGGCAATGACAGATAAACTTTCTCTTCGTTGGTTATTAGAGAAGTTTCCATTCAAGCCAGAAAAGCCAGCTATTTTCTCAGGATTGCTTAGCCTTTTGACACTAGCTGGCCCTATTGGAATTGGCATCATGACTAGTCATGCTAGTGAAACTACGATGGCGATGCCCGCCGCAGGCATCGCCACTATGGCAGCTTGGTTTGTTGGCATAGTCAATGTTGAGGGGAATTATGCTCAGAGAGCAACGGCGATGATAGCAGCTACGATTGTGGTGACTGGGGTTTTCCTGATCTCAAGTCTAGTGAGCAGTCATGTCTGGTTAGCTATCCCAGCAACGTTTGTTGTGATATTTATTGCAGGTTTAGCAGGTATCTATGGCAGTGTGGCTGCATCTGTCAGTTTGGCCGCTTCCATAATGTTTGTGATTGGGCTGGCTAGATTTGCTTCATTTTCTAATTTGTCTACTCTACTCCAACATTGTTTGTTATGTCTAGTTGGGGGATTATGGATAACTGTTTTAGCATTAGGATTTTGGGCGGTGTTTCCTGATGTACCCATCATGCAGGTAGTCGCCAACTGTTATCTCTCGTTGAGTAAATTTGTGGATTTAGTCAGTGAGAAAGCTTTAAATCAAAGGGATGATCGAGAATGGGAACAGCGATTTTTGCAAGCGCAAGATACTGTCATTCAGGATTTAATATCTGCTCGTAGCATCTGGACGACTATATGGAATAGGCAAAAAGCAGCTAGCGTGCAGGGAAATGATTTACTGATCTTAATCGAGGATGCCAATCAAATTGTTAATGCTGTTGTAGCATTTAGTGAACTATTAGCGATAGTGCAAAGCACTTGCTGCCGAAGGCAGAACGCATCTGCACATCAATCATTTTTTCAGTTACAAAGAGAAATTCACCAAGCAATCAAACAGTTGGCAATTGCTCTGCAAAGATTGTCAAAAGCGATCGCCAAAGGCAAAAGCTCAGTTCACCTGGGGGATTTGGAGCGAAAAGTTGAAGCTTTAAAACATCAATGGCAAATTCTGCGCGCTCAAATGCTGAATCCAGCGACGATCAATATTCAAATAGGTGAATATTCCGAGCTAGCCAACCTGGGGAAGATTACAACCAATCTGACAAATTGGGCACAGCAAATTGATACTGACACAGATATTGTGGCTAATTTAAGACAAGGTCAACAGCGTCGCCTTGCTCAGAGAGACATTTTTCTCCCAGCCCAGCCAGAGGGTTTAACAATTATTGGTACACTGCGGAATAACTTGACTTTTGATTCTGGACTGTTTCGTCATGCTTTGCTTCTAGCATTGATGACAACGCTCGCGCAATTGCTAGCTTTAGTATTACAACTACCTAGAGGTTATTGGATCGCCCTCACTGTTCTAGTGGCCCTCAAGCCCAACTTTGGAGGAACGTCCCAGACCACATTGCAAAGAGTCATCGCTACTATTTTCGGTGCAATTATCGGTATTATTTTAGTTTTGTTAGTGAAGAATACATTGGGAATTGCAATATGTTTTTTGTTGCTGGTGTTTGTAGCGATGTCAGTGCGCTCATTAAGCTACAGCATATTCACTCTACTGCTCACACCTGCCATAATCTTACTACTAAATATTCTTAGCATAAGTGGCTGGCAAGTAGGACTGTTGCGAATATTCGATAGTTTGCTTGGGGGTTTATTAGCTCTCCTTGGCAGTTATTTGCTTTTCCCCCTTTGGGAAAGACAGCAGCTTCCTGCACAACTAGAAAAGACGATTCGAGCTAATCTTGCTTACTTTCAGCAAGTCATAGCTAACTATCTTCACCCACAGCAAGGTACATCTGCTGATTCTATCAATACGTTGCGTCATCAAGCGGCACTAGAAAACGCCAACGCCACTACCGCCGCCCAACGATTGTTCAGTGAACCTCGTCACGTTCAGGGAGAAATAGAACCTGTCATGACACTGATGGTATACATTCGTGGCTTTTTCAGTTCAGTAACGGCTCTGGCAGAAAATTTACAAGAATTTAGCGGTGATTAGCAATTTGCAGAACTCCAGCTACTTACTGATAGAATTATCCAAACTCTAGAAAACTTAGTAGATGTCCTACAAAGTAGACAGCCACCCCAAACATTACCAATACTGGATACCTACCTGGAAGCCATTCACGAGGAAGTTCAGCAGCTACATTATGCTTGATTATCAGAGATAACCACAAATTCCCACGCTTTCACACCTACATTACAAGCGGTACGAGACATTACAAGCGGTACGAGAACAAACTCCCCTATTCACAGAACTGGAGCGAATTGTGAATCAAATTAAAATCATGCACTGTGTAATTACCCGCTTGCAATTTGAGGCTGACCATTCTGCTTGATCAATCGCCAGTATAGATTCTGAGTTACTGCATTAGTTCATCGAACTGGTGATATACCTACTTACGTTTTTGTCGTTTGACTGCGTAACCATAAGGTATGGGCCAGTTCGGTTCTTCATCCAAGTTACATTGAGCATGAATAGTCCAGTATGGGTCACGCAGCAATTCTCGACCGATAAGAACTAAATCTGCACAGCCACGAGTAATAATTTGATTGGCATACTCAGCATCAGTTATTAACCCTACAGATCCTGTATTGACTTGAGATTCTTGCCTGATTTTGGCAGCAAAAGGCACTTGATAACCTTTCTCTACAGGTATTTTGGCGTGAGGCACTAAGCCACCTGTGGAAACATCAATCAAATCAACACCTAACACTTTTAGTTCACTAGATAGGATCACTGATTGCTGAATATCCCAGCCTCCTTCTACCCAATCAGTGGCAGAGATACGAACAAACAGAGGCATTCCCTGAGGCACAATATTACGTATCCGTCTTGCTACTTCTAATAATAAACGCATTCTATTGTCTAATGTACCTCCATAAATGTCTGTTCGCTGATTACTGAGTGGCGAAAGAAAAGAATGCAATAAGTACCCATGAGCCGCATGGATTTCAATAACTTGGAAACCAGCTTGCAGCGCACGCTCTGCTGCTTGAACAAATGCTGTGATAACTTCTTCAATACCACACTCATCAAGAGCTATTGGCACAGGACTATTGTCACCAAAGGCAATTGAGCTTGGTGCAACTGTAGCCCAAGCCCCTTGTTCAGATGTTAAAGGTCTGCCACCTAACCAAGGAACATGACAACTTGCCTTTCGTCCAGCATGAGCCAGTTGAATACCCGCTACAGTTTCTTGTTGGCGAATAAAACGTACAATGCGTGCTAATGGTTCAATCTGAGCATCATCCCAAAGACCGAGGTCTCCAAGTGTTATTCGCCCTTGAGATGTTACTGCTGTTGCTTCTACCATAATTAAACCGGTACCTCCGACAGCCCTGCTTCCCAAGTGAACAAAGTGCCAATCATTTGCTATGCCATTTTCTGCTGAATATTGGCACATTGGTGACATTACTACACGATTTAGTAGGACTAAATCCCTAATTTTTAGCGGGCTCAATAATTCTAGTTCAGGTATGGACTGGTCATGTAAACAAGCTGATTGGCTTCCATAAGAATGTGAAACTTCTAATCCCCTTTGGACTACGGGTGATGATAGACTTGTAAAACTCTCTGTAGTCATATCTTTTTTAAATTCTTTTCCTAATTTGAGTTAACAACTAATCTTTGACGCATATTGGCAAAGGCTGTTCATTTTAAGCCCTTGTTGGCTCTACATAACCTTGAATATTTTCTGGCTCAAAAGAGCGTAGGATGCTCGTAGCTTTGCGGATTAACTCCTTTGTTCCTTTAATAACTATTAAATATTTGCCTGCATTTAAACGATTTCGATATGAGAAAGCATCAACACGATCTACGGTTAAACCAACTTCACCACCTACTAAATAAGCACCCAAAACACCAGCAGATGCTCCTAAAATTCCACCAAAAATATGACTGCCGATATCACCGAGAGCTAAAATTTTAATACCAGTTAGATAGTTAAAGGCATAACCGGCTAGGAACCCAAAAGGCACTAGCCATTGTAATAATCTCTTTACTCCTTTGCGAGCTTGTTGATTCGGGTTAATCAGCTTGTAATCATCAGCACTTTTATAGCCACTTCCAAAAATATCTATTTGGTTTAGAGATAACCCTTCATTTGTTAAGGCAGAATAAGCTGCTTCTGCTTGTGATTTATCTGGTAAAACTGCAATAAGGTAATTCATAAAATGAAAGGGGTGTAGGGGTATGGGGGTGTAAGGGTAAATTTAATTAGTTTGTTTTGTTTTCAAAGTTTCTGCAAAATTTTTCTTACAAATAACTATTTTCTAATCTAGATTTTTCTCCAACTGATTATTATTGTATTATTTGAATGTAAAATAACAATCTATTTAACCCTGAATCACTTATATTTTATATATAAAAGGACATCAAAAACCAAGCCATAAAACATCTTTCTAGAGAGTCAGATGCAAGAAAGAGTTTTCATCCTTTAGATGATAGTTAACAATTGGCGGAAAATATAGAACGTTACCTACAGCAGTTTCATTACCACTGTTTTTATTTCCCAGATGAGCTGGTCTAACTCCATGAACTTCGGTGATTATTGTCTTATTATCCTTCACTAGCTGTTATTGAGCGATCACCATTTTCGTCATCTTGCCAATACTGGGTTGCCTGTTCTTCTTCTGACAATGGAAAAATGGTTCAAGGGTTGCTTGCCGGAAATAATTACGTTGATGTAATGACGACTGCGGAGGCAATGATCTGTGACTGACAACAAAGTCTTGGCATCTGGCGGCAAATAAACCCGAACTACCGACGCTTTTTTATTGAGAACCACATCAATAAAACCTGGGTCTTGATGCGTAAATCCGTTCTGGTCTTGTCGCCATACATGAGAAGTAAGTAGGTAATTAAGATAAGCTATCGGTCTGCGCCAAGGGATACCACGAGTCATATCGAGCCATTTAGCGTCTTGATTAAACATGGAGTCCACAATGTGGATAAATGCCTCGTAGCAGGAGAATAACCCATGTCGCCTAGTTAAGAGATACCCTTCTAACCAGCCCTGACAACTATTTTCACTCAAAATTTCCATAACGCGCCCATCGGTAGATAAGTATTCGTCTTCTGGACGACGTTCAATTACCCAGATGCGATCGCTTGCTTCTAACACCGGATCGAGGCGATTGGATACTGTTTCATCTGGCCCCATTAACCGGAAGTTGCGGCTGTCTAGGTTGACTTTCATTAAATCCCGTACAAAGTACCCCATGATCCGGGTTGCTTCGGCAAATGTGGTTCCCGGTTTAGCTATGTCTACTGCATACTGACGAAAGTCAGGCATTTTTAAGTCTTTGAGTAACAAACCACCATTGGCATGAGGATTAGACCCCATGCAACGATTACCTTGAGGAGCTAATTCTGCTATTTCTTGGTGGAGCTTGCCTTTTTCACCAAAAAGTTCTTCTGGCTTGTAACTCCTCATCCACGATGACAATAACTCGATATGCTCCGGTCTGGTCATATCTGCAATGGGAACTTGGTGCGATCGCCAAAAATCCTCTACTGTTTTGCCATCTACTTCTTTTGGCCCTGTCCAACCCTTTGGCGATCACAAAATAATCATGGGATATTCAGGTGCGTGAGTAAACCCGTTAGTTCCAGCATCTTCGTGAATATCCTTGATTTCATAAATCACTGTATCAAGAGTAGCCACCATCAAATAGTGCATAGTTTCGGGGTCATCTCCCTCTACAAAATAGGGCTTATAACCATAACCAACAAATAAGCTTTCCAGCTTATGACGAGGTATGCGTGCCAATATAGTAGGATTAGCGATTTTATAGCCGTTCAAATGCAAAATTGGCAGCACCGCACCATCATGTGCTGGATTGAAAAACTTGTGAGAATGCCAAGCTATTGCTGCGCGGCCAGTTTCCGCTTCGCCGTCGCCCACCACTCAGGCTGCAATCAAATCAGGGTTATCAAATGCTGCTCCATAGCCGTGAAAAAGGGAATAACCAAGTTCCCCTCCTTCATGAATTGAGCCTGGAGTCTCTGGTGTACAATGACTTCCAATTTCCCCAGGAAAAGAAAACTGTCAGAAAAGCTTGTGCATTCCCTCTTCATCTTGGGAAACACTAGAGTAAATCTCGCTATAGGTACCTTCTAAGTAGGTATTAGCAACCAAAGCTGGCGCTCCATGCCCCGGCCCCGCAATAAAAATCATGTTTAAGTCTTGCGCCTTGATGACTCGGTTAAGGTGAGCATAGATAAAAATAAGTCCTGGTGTAGTACCCCAATGCCCTAATAACCGGGGTTTAATATGTTCTAGCTTCAGTGATTCACGTAGCAAAGGATTATCTAACAAATATATTTGCCCGACAGAGAGGTAATTTGCTGCACGCCAGTAAGCATCTATTTTCCGCAGTTCTTGTGGGGAAAGAGTTATTGGGCTAAAGGTTACTTCTACCATAAGAAATAGATTATAAATTGCTGGAGGGAAATTTCTGGTGTTTGACAGGCAATAATTCTTAACAGTAAAAATAGGTACTGCAAAATGAGGGTTCAGCTTTGTCCAACAGAATTAGGAAAACACGGTTCAGGTAAAAAGTTGATTTGTTGACGTCAGTAGGGAAAGAAGATATATTAAACAATCACTTTCTTTCCCCATAGTCTCAAGAAATGATCCGAAGTGTATCGATTCTATAACTAGATACACAAAATCAGAAAATTTTTAGGAACTAGCGACTATTGGCTGTATTTGACATTACTTGTTGAAGTAATTGTGGTAAGCACTGCTAAATTTTTTGTCCTGTCTGCTCTTCTTGGCGCAAGTGTTGTTGTAGTAATTCTACTACTTGGTACTGGTTCATATTTTCAGCACCAATAATTAAGGTGCGATAGCAGGTGACTTCATAGCTTTCTACCCTTGCTTACTACTGATAATCCAAAATACTAGGATTATTAGTAGTAAGCAATATGAGCTTTTGAGCATCACTTACTAAACCAGCCGCAGCATAACAATAAATTCGCTTGGGTTGTTGTCCCATTGTGCTGAAAACTTGCTCCAGATTTCGGATTTGTTGTTCAGTTTCTTGAATATGGTTTTGGAGCAAGGACTGTAACTGATCGTTAACGACACACTGTAATATTATCTGTTGAGCTTCTAGAAAATGCTGTTCAGCAGCATATATGCTACAAAGTTCATAGGCGCACTTTTCTTGCAGGTTTGTGATTTTTGTAATAGCAGCAGGACGCTCTTGTAGATTAACCATTGTTATTTTCCTACTTGAATATATTGGTTGTACTTGACAAGCTCATTCTCAACGCTAACTTAGCAATACTTATTCCTCCTCATTTATTGCTCCTCACACCATAGAAAGAACCGATTATTGAAATAATAAGTATGGCATTATACATATTTTAAAAAGTAATAGATTTTCTATATTTATTTAGGTAGAACACCCCTATTTTCTTAAAAGATTAATGTTCTGCTTGTATGAAACAGTTATTGAAAAATAAGATATCTTGCTAACATCCAATTTATATTTTTCTTAAAAAATGTAGAGTACACCTGATAATTGTGTAATTGTCAAAGCATAATATTTTTGGTAAAACAATTGAAAACTTTAAACAAGTTCTTCAATTTGGTTCACTTACTGAACGGGAAATATGTGAGTAGTTTTCTGAGAACAGCAATAATGTGAATCTTCTTAAATTTGCCTATAATTTAATTATTTACAAATTATTAGTTGGCTCTATACATATGATTCTGTGAAAGATTGGAGACTATTGTACATCTGAAGATAGAGAGACGATTGCTGCCTGATGTTGTTCAATCCAATCTGTTCCCCATTGGAATTTTACCCCAGCACTACGTCCAGCAGCTTCATCTTCGGGGTGATCGCCTACATAAATTGTATTTTCGGGAGTATGGTTGTGCCGAAGCATTGCCAGATGCAACATTCCTGGTTTAGGTTTGCGATAGTAACCTGACCATTTAGTTTTACTGTGGTTATAGACATTATGGCGAGTGACGCGGAAACATTTCTTGCCTTCAAAGTCAGGACAGAAATAGATTTCTCTTAATTCTGGAAATAGCTCAAGCGTATACTGCTGTTCTTTAATGCACTATTGGATAGATTTGTGTCCAGCAGCAACACCACCTTGATTGGTAATACCGGCAATAATCCAATTATCTTTATAAGCACCAATAGCAACTTCAGCACCTGGAATAATTTTTTGATATTGAAAATGTTGAAAGTATCGCTTGCCGCTAAGTGGTTCTCGAATTGTGCCATCTAAGTCCACTAATAATAGGCTCATCGTTTCTGTGTAGAAATTTTCCCTCATATTCGATAGATTAAATTGATAATTATTACTTCCCCTCTGACTACCGGAGGAAACTATTGGAGTAGTTAATTATCCTCCAGATTGGATTGTAGATTTGATGAGTTGGCTTCAATACAATAAATAACAATAGTTGTTGAAGAAATATCCGAAATTCACAAAAATACTGTCTTGAGCAATCTTTTAGCTGAAACTAGACAATCTTGAAGTAGAGGTTTAATTAAACCATAATTTTTATTTTGGCTAGTACCGTAGCTTGTTTTTGCTCAAACTCACAAAATCGCTTTGCTTCCAAGCTGAGGGAAGCGTCAATGCCAAACTGCCAACGGCAAATAATCAGATAAGGAAACACCAGAGTTTGGTGGTACTAACTCCCAACCTTGAGCTAAAAGAACTTGCATAGTGTGATAACCCTTTGAGCCACCAGGAATCTCATAATCTGGTAAGCAATATTGGGGAAAACTTGTATATGGTTGCCAAGGAGCTTGAGGTGACAAACGCAGGTGAAGGATTTTCTGGTTAAATGGATGTGGGAAATGCCAGCACATTTGATTTTTCATATTGGTTTGCAACTAAATTAACAATTTGAAAACAACTTCCAACATTTTTTGATAATTTGATAGTAATTACATTCAACACGACAATACCCTATCTATAGATTTAAATAGTACACAACCTTAAGGACGATTCTCGTGCGAAAAACTGTGTGTACAGGAACACATTATTTGTCATATGGGCAGCAGAGGACAGAAGCGCAAAAAATCCTCAAACGCAGTCCTCTCTTAACACCTACTAGGAGTACAAAACCCTTCTCCTGAAAGAGTGGCAGCCCAAATTGCTTCAATGGGAAATTTTTGGTGTGCGATCGCTGTACAATAAACTGTTAGCTTCTTGGAAGGTGTCGGTGAATTGTGTATAGCAAAAACCACTGAAAAATTCAATACTGTTGACAGTTTCAAGTAGAGCCGCGTATTTCATTTCTAACTCCGAGATACTCCAGCATCGCTCATATCTCCAAGCTTTCTGTGCATCTGACTCTTGATCAGGAGCATAGGTAATACAACTAAACTCTGTGAGTATGACTGGTTGTCCTTGGTGGGGATAGTTGTCGAGGGTGAGGATACGTCGTCCGGGGCGTTTATGATTAAGCATATCTGACAATTTCATCTCTGGCCCATAACGCCGCAGTAATTTCTGCGGCTTAGTATCATAGTCATGAATTGCCAGAATGTTTGTATCCGTACTTTCCCAGCCATCATTACCAATCACTGGACGAGTTTGGTCAAGGGTCTTGGTCAAATGATACATTGCTAAAACATAATTGCGGTGAGCTACTGTCTCTACTAAATTTGGCACTCCCCAAGACTCATTAAAAGGAACCCAAACAACAATACATGAATGACTTGAATCTCTTTTGATGACTTCAATCCATTCGTGCGTCATGCGTTCTACAGCTTTGCGGCTGAAGCGATAGGCACTGGGCATTTCCTCCCATACTAATAACCCTAGAACATCTGCCCAATATAAAAATCGAGGATCTTCAATTTTTTGATGTTTGCGTACTCCGTTGAAACCCATTGCTTTGATCAGTTCTACATCATGTCGCAACGGCTCATCACTAGATGGGGTCATTAACGTATCTGGCCAATAGCCTTGATCGAGTACAAGGCGTAAATAGTAGGGGCGACCATTAAGCATGAAGCCATCACGCTGTATGCCCACCGTTCGCATTGCGGTGTAAGATTTTACTTCATCTAGTAGCTGATTGTCGCTCCACAGTTGAATTTCTGCATCAATTAGCGTTGGCTTTTCTGGACTCCACAATAGTTCATTACGGTAATCGTCAATTCCAGGATCACCAAGAGCAATACGACGGTTAATTTGCCCATTTAACACTTCGTAGGTATCATGAGCCAATACTTATACTTTATCGCCAATCCTCAGTTTCATTTTAATTTGCACACCACAAACAGGCATATCACCTGCTAACGCTGCTTCAAGACTAACTTCCCATTTTTCAAAATCAGAATTCTAACACAGATGACCTATATAAGTTTTACCTACTCGCTCAACCCAGACTGTCTGCCAAATACCACTTGTACGCGGATACCAAATACTGTGTGGTTCCAATTGCCAATCTTGTTTCCCACGCGGTTTAGCAAGGTCTTGCGGGTCATCTTGCGCCCACACAGTAAGCTTTGTTATGTCACTGTCATTCAAGACGTGGGTAATATCGAGAGAGAAACTGGTGTATCCACCTTCATGTTCAGCTATATATCAATCATTAACCCAGACACGAGCGCGATATTCCACTGGACTAAAATGTAACAGCAATCTACCATCACCATCTGGTGTTGTAAATTCCCTTTCGTACCAACAATTTGCGTTAAAATTTGTGTCTCGTACCCCACTTTTAATTGATTCAGGAGCGTAAGGTATTTCTAGGAGATGAGTCAATTGCTTCAGGTCACTGGGTTGAACGCATTTTCCTTCATAATCAAACGCGAACTTCCACAAACCATTTAGACTTTGCCAAGGCAATCGCTGTAACTGTGGACGTGGATGTATTGCTATTTTGTAGTTACCAACATTTTTCTCATCGCTTTTAACTGATATCGCAACTCTATTATTAATATTTAATGACTTCATTAAAACCTCTTTTTTATAATTATTACAATATTTCTTGTAAAAAAGTTCTTTTACAAGAAATATTTTAATTACTAACAAACTCTTGAATGGAATTCATTATATTTTAATCCTAGCTATATTGGGCTTATATTATATATATAATATGAATTTGCTTTTTTATTTAGTAAATTGTAAATTTATCTATTTAAACAATTATTATATTTAATAATGATAGAGTTATTACCAATATCTTTACCAAGATTAGTTTATTGATTCCATACAATTGTTTTTTAATCTCCTACCTAATAAGAAAGGTCTGATACTAAGTGTTTTTATTTACTTGATAAATTGGTTTGAGATTCAAATTGAAATTTAATAGCTAAGTATAAGCCCTCACTTTTTATGTTTCCACAAATTTCTTCGATAATTTTTATAAAAATATTTTGATTGACTTGACTTCTAGCAAAGGAATAAAACTAGACAAGGTTTAGCGGATTCTAAAATAGAATTGTCTCTGCTATGCAATTACATACTTAGGTTTTGCTGCTATTCAAATTACTCATTAATAAAATTGGATTCATCTTAAATAAGATATATTTCTTCGTATAGAGATAAAGTCATAATAAAATTTTTTAGGGTGTTGATATACTATCATATTAGTATATCAACAGCAAAGTAACGCATAGATTGGTTCACCCTCTAACTTAGTTACGATTTTTAGTGATAGTTGTATTGGTAATCGGTATATTTTTCGATTCGCCAATTTAGATCGGAAAATTTATTGGTACGATGAGTCCTTTACATCACTACGAGTATCTGGCTACAAAGAATGAGAATTAATTCAAGAATCTACTAATAAACAAATTATTGGCATTGAGGTTTTACAGAAGTATCAGCATCTTAATGAAGAAAAAAGCTTAGTTGATACAATCAATTCTTTAGCATTAGAAGATTCTCAACACCCGCCACTATATTACATACTCATGCGGTTTTGGTTGCAGTGGTTTGGTGATTCTGTATCTGCAAGGCGAAGTTTGTCTGTGTTCAGTAGCTTGTTGGTGTTCCCTAGTTTGTATTGGCTATGCTGGGAGTTATTTACATCTGTGCCAGTAGGATGGGTTGCACTAGCTTTAATTGCCGTCTCACCTTTACATATCTTATATGCTCAGGAAGCACGGGAATATAGTTTATGGACATTCACAACCGTGCTATCAAGTGCTGTGTTACTACACGCTATGCGAGTGCAAACAAAGCTAAGTTGGGGAATGTATGCTGTAACAGTAATTTTGGGGCTTTATACCTTCAGCTTTTCTGCATTTATGATCTTTGGTCATGGAATATATGTCTTAGCAATGCCAGGGGAAACGCACCTTATTTCGTAACAAAAACTAATAAGGATTTCAAAATCATCTAT
>CAKZGI010000151.1 GCA_936914905.1 uncultured Trichormus sp.
ATTAGGTAAGATAAGCGATATTACACTATTTAGAAATAATCGCCAAAACCTAGATGCCAAACAAACATTTTTGGGAGACAAAGCTTATATAGGAGAAGAATTTATTACCACACTTTATCAGGAGCCCAAAAAGGCTGAACTTTCAGAGATTCAAAAATAAGAAAATATCATCAAGAAGAATTGGTGTTGCACATCTCATATGTAGAGTCAAAACTTTTCGAGTAGCTAGTGATAGATTTCGCTTAGCTCGACATTGTTATAATCAGGTTCTAATGACAGTATGTTGATCAGTTAGGTTAGATCTAAATTATTCATTTATATTAAGTCATAATATTTGAATTATCAGGCTTTAGATTTTCTTTTTTAGAAAGCTATATTTCTCAAAACTTTTAATAATCTTTATATTTTCATCCCCAAACCGTTATTTTTGCGTTCAGCCATAATTAGTGTTTCATCCCAGTTATAGTTAGTGTACTCTTTTCAAAGTAAGGTTTTTATCTTTTGTGAACAAGTCTATTGTTTATATTTTGGAATTAAATGGTGAAAATATCATATTGATAGCTCAAGAATCCAATCCTGTAAAATAGGATTTACCAATTCAGGCGCTTCATCTTGGGGGCAATGTCCCACTCCATCTAAAGCAATAAACCTCTGAACTTGAGGAAAACTAGCTAACTCTTTACCCAAATTAATCGGTTCCCAAGGGTCAGCCGTTCCCCATAAAATAATTGCTGGGCAAGATAGTACGGGTAAAAGGTCTTCTGGTAAAGGTCCACTAGAATAGGATGTAAAGGCTAAAAATACAGCCGCAGCACCAGGATCATTTGCTGGTTTCATGAGAATATCTACTAACTCATCGGTCACAGTTTCCCCGTTGCCATAAGCTTGGAGGAGAATCTTCCGTACCGTTTTTGGTTTAGCTAGCTGACTAAAAAAGAATTCACCTACTGTGGGAATAGATAAAAGTTTTTGCAGAATTGGCGCACCAACGCGCTTTGTCCAAGGTAAAGTTACTCGTTTGCGATCATGTAATAACCTTAGAGAACAGTTGAGTAAGGCAGTTCCCAAAGCTATATCTGGGTTACTAACAGCAGCTTGCATAATGACAATGCAACCGATAGAATTTCCCACTAGAAATGCAGGTTCTCCCACAACTTCCCGACAAAAATCTGCTATTTGTTGTCCCCAGCTTTCAAGTGTGTAGGTAATTTTTTCGCCTGGTACTGGTTTCGCTGAAGCACCAAAACCAATCAAGTCAATCGCATAAACTCGACAATTTTCTGCTAAAACTGGTATGTTTTTGCGCCAGTGCAACCATGAAGCACCAAAGCCATGTACTAAAATAACCGCAGGTCCAGCATTGCCTTGAGTTTGGTAACTAATAGGGAAGCCTTGCCAAGTCCACGTTTTTATTGAAATAAAAGCATTTGTATAAGTTGTCATAGAAAATTTAAGTTTCAAATATATTTAATTAGGATCTGACTGTGATGCGTTTAATTTAAACTGATACATATTAAGTAGTTTAGACTATTTTTAAATAAAATTTACATAAACATTATAATTGGGAATAATAAAACAAGTATTAATACTTGTATTAATATCAGATCAGTAGTTTTACTATTTACGTCAACCTGTACTAGTATAAAGTTAGTTGAATATGGAACGAAAGCTCAAGCCTGGTTTTACACCTGAAAACTAACGCTGATTTTGAAAAAGTTTGTGTTCCTAGTTCCTTTGGACAAGACAAAATGATTATACTAGAAACAATAGATACTCCTATTGGAGGTTATGCTCCTGATTTTGAGTTGCCAGGAATTGATGATCATGTCCATCATCTGAGCTGCTATCGAGAAAATTTACGCACCCTATGCGTAATTTCTATGTGTAAACTATGTCCTTATGTGGAGCTATATCTAGACAGGCTAAAAAGAATTAAAACTGAATTCTCCGCTGATGGTTTTACACTCATTGGACTCAATAGTGCTAATGGTAACAATGATGTGAGTGCTCAATCAAAATTTGGTGTTGTGTCAACTTTTGAAAACATGAAAGCTTTTGCCCACCAACATGAGTTAAATTTCCCTTATCTATGGGATTCAACCCAAGATGTCACTCGCAGTTTTGGGGCAATTCAGTACACCAACTGCCTATTTAATTGATAATGAGGGAATTTTGCGTTACAAAGGTCAAATCCACAATCACCCCACACATCCACTGATAGAGGGAGTAGATTTTTTGAAAAATGCGATCTTAGCTTTATTTCAAGGAGAAGAAATCCAGCCAGCACAAACACAACAGGTTGGTACGCCATTAATATGGCGTAAATAGACATATTGCATTATAAGATAACTAATTATCTAACTATTTCCTCTGAATCTACATACAACTGGAGTCAGAAGTCAGGCGTTAGGAGTCAGGAATCAATTCCTACTAAATAATTTATAGTTAACAGGTGGGATTCATCATCAATATCATGTTCATTATGTTGCACTTAACTAAACCGATTTAAAACTCAAGACCCGTGTTTATCAATGTCAGAATATTCAATGTTCAACGTTTATAATCACGATAGATAGAGATTAAGGAAAGGTTAATAAACTGTTAATGCACCATAATCAATTTGTACGCCAGGCTCTGGCGGAAGTTACGCCCGTAGACAAGAAGTAGCCTTCTACCTTGGTGGAAGCGGGAAATAAACAACAATGTATGGCTTGCGCCAAGCTGCACTACCAGCATTGTATAAGTTTTATTGAGCAGGCAATTGCAACTTATTTGATAAAGCGTGACTTCATGGGAACGAATTACCGACGGGTTTTACTTAAACTAAGCGGTGAAGCCTTAATGGGCAACATGGGCTATGGCATTGATCCAGAAGTAGTCAAGGGAATAGCTCAGGAGTTAGGAGAGGTAGTAGCCACTGGCGTTCAAGTCGCTATTGTCGTTGGCGGCGGCAACATTTTTAGAGGCGTTAAAGCGGCATCGGCAGGAATGGACAGGGCAACAGGTGACTATATAGGGATGATTGCCACAGTAATGAATGCCATGACGCTGCAAGATTCCCTAGAAAGAATAGGGGTACAAACGCGGGTACAAACGGCGATTGCTATGCAAGAATTAGCAGAACCGTATATTCGTCGTCGTGCCATTCGCCATTTAGAAAAAGGACGAGTGGTAATTTTTGGGGCTGGTTCAGGAAATCCCTTCTTTACTACAGATACCACTGCTGCCTTAAGAGCAGCAGAAATCGAAGCAGAAGTGATTTTTAAAGCCACCAAAGTAGACGGAATCTACGATGCTGACCCCGAAATTCATCCTGAAGCCAAACGTTATTCAACCCTCACCTACACCCACGTTTTGGCCAAAGATTTGCGAGTCATGGATAGTACCGCAATTGCCTTGTGTAAAGAAAACAATATTCCCATTTTGGTATTTGACCTAACGGTGCGAGGAAATATCCACCGAGCAGTAATGGGAAAATCTATTGGCACCCTTGTGGGAGGTTCTTGTGAAATTAGCTGAAGCTGAAAGCAAAATGCAAAAAACTGTTGAATCAACTCAACAGGCTTTTAATACCATTCGCACTGGTCGAGCCAATGCGAGTCTATTGGATAAAATCCAGGTGGAATACTATGGTTCACCTACTCCCCTGAAATCATTGGCAAACATTTCCACACCTGATGCCTCAACAATCCTGATCCAGCCTTATGATAGGAGCAGTTTAAACATACTTGAAAAGGCAATTTCCTTATCAGATATAGGTATAACCCCTAGTAATGACGGTTCTGTTATTCGTTTGAACATTCCGTCTTTGACAAGCGATCGCCGGAAAGAATTTGCCAAATTAGCTGCTAAGTATGCCGAAGAAGGACGGGTAGGCATTCGCAATATCCGCCGTGATGCCCTCGATTCCATTCGCAAACAAGAAAAAGCTGCGGAAATTTCCGAAGATGAATCACGGGATCAGCAAGACAAACTGCAAAAACTTACCAACAAGTACACAGAAAAAATTGATCACTTGTTGACAGAAAAAGAAAAAGACATCACAACCGTCTAAGAGGGTATAGGGGTGTAGGGAGCAGGGGAAAAAATTAATTCTTTCTTCTGATAGCGTAGCTTGGCGTTAACTGAACTCCTGATAGCGTTAAAGTATTCTGCCATAGGGATAGCGTGGCCATAGCCATACTCCTGAACTCCTATTCCCGATATTTATTGAAACTTTACCAAAAATTGGAAACCCTTATATATACTTGAAAATCAATTAATTAAAATAAAAAGCAAAAATTTAGCCATTATGTACGACTGCATCATCATCGGTGCTGGACCAGCGGGTGGAACAGCAGCATATCATCTAGCCAAGCGGGGACGCTCAGTATTAGTCTTAGAAAAAGAATCCCTGCCCAGATATAAACCTTGTGGTGGTGGTGTGTCACCAGCGATCGCTCAATGGTTTGACTTCGACTTTAGCCCCGCAATCTCCGTAAAAGTAGATTCCCTCCGATTTACCTGGAAACTAGAAGATCCCGTAGAAGCCAAAGTGGGCATCAAAGAACCAGTCTGGATGGTGCGGCGAGATGTTTTTGACCATTTTCTAGTTCAACAAGCCCAAAAGCAAGGAGCTGAACTAAAAGACTATACAGAAGTCACAGGCACCGAATTGAAAGGCGATTATTGGCAAGTAAACACAGCTAATGGATCCGTTACAGGTCGTTACTTAATTGCTGCTGATGGAGCAAAAGGGCCAATGGCAAAATGGCTAGGTTTTAAAGACCGTAAACGCCGTTTCGCAGCAGCATTAGAAGCCGAAGTTCCCGCCGAAGTCGTCAACAACAACATGGCACACTTCGAGTTCGGCTTGCTGAAAAACGGCTATATTTGGAACTTCCCCAAAGCTGATGGCTATTCTATTGGTGTAGGTACATTTATTGGTGGCGAACCTCAAGACTTTAAGAAAATTTTGGATGAGTATGCCAAATCCTTTAATCTAGATGTCAAAACGACCAAGCAGTACGGTCATCCCATCTGTTTGTGGGATGGTAATCAAAAACTACATACCCAAAATGCCGTTTTAGCTGGTGAAGCTGCTTGTGTAGTTGACCCATTTACCGCAGAAGGTATTCGCCCCTCAATATTTAGCGGTGTTCTAGCAGCACAATTTATTCATGATGCTTTGAGTGGTGATATCAACGCTTTAGGAAATTATACTCAGGCCATTAATGAACAATGGGGAACTGATATGGCTTGGGCGCAAAAATTAGCCGGTACGTTCTATCGTTTTCCCAGTATTGGTTATAAGGTCGGCGTTCAACGTCCATCTGGCGCTCAAATTATGGCCAAAATCCTTTGTGGTGAATTGCGATATGGCGATGTAGTCGGTCGCGCCTTAAAGCGGTTAATTCCTGGTTTTGGTGGTTAGTTAATGAAAGGGGCGTAGGGAATCCGATGATTAAAATCAGGGGTCTCAAATTAGAACTTTGTATTTCTGGTACTGTGCGTCTGGAATCAGATTTTTTTCTCCATCAATAAATCGTGAGGCGTCCTGAACGAAGTGAAGGATCTAGGCTTGTAACTTTCATAGTCCAGGACAAACTATCTTTCCCTACACCCCACACCCTTTCTTCAGTCAGGCTTAGATCCCCAACTTCTCTGAAAAATTGGGAATCTTTTTGTTTAAAACTCATTTTGAGAAAACCACCAGAGAATTACTCCTGTTGCTAAAACGTACAAAACCCCAGCTAAACCAGCTAGGGATTTTTTGTTTTTACCCGTAAACCAGTCTGAAACTTTTTCTGTGTAGGTTATTAAGCCCGCTGTATCTATAGTCCCGATCACCCACACCCAACCAGCATGAAGTCCCCACGCTATCCCTAAATTTTTATCATCAGCTAACCTGGCCACGACTAAAACCATTCCCATCAGCCATAATCCTGGAATTTGGGGTAAAGTTTCCCGTTGTTCCCACACTAAATGTAGTAAAGCAAAAATCAAGCTAGAGATAATCGCCGCCATCCAAATTGCATAATCTTTCTCCAGCGTAGTCAACAAAAAACCACGAAAAACCAACTCTTCTATCCCACCTACAAACAAGGCCACCAAATAAATTGGTAGCAAAATAGATGGTATTAATTTGATATTTGACTTTTCTAAATAGCACCAACCCAGCCAAAATTGGCAAGTAAACAGCATCACAAGCCCCAACACACCCAAACCAAAACCCAGCAATAAAGAAACCCAAATAGTATGGTTCTCTACTAAGCCATAATCAGCAAAAGATCCAAATCCTAGCCAATTAACTCCCCAAAGAATTAAAGGTGCTAATAAATAGAGAGATACCAATAAAGGTATTTTTTGCTCTGGTTGTAAAGGTTTATTAACTTGCCAATTCAGTAGAACAGCAATTATCCCTGCTAATGGCAACCAACACCCTACCCAAACAATAAAAAAAGCCATGACAACAAATAGTACTGGCGCATTCTTCAAAAACGCCAGTAATGTATTGACTGATGGCTCTAAAAGTGATAAGAAGGCAGACAAAAAAATCACGATAGACTTCTGGTTAAAATAGGGTTCTTGATAATTATTCAAGACTCTACTACAATTGGTAACTTGTCTAAGAGGTCAAATCGTATTTTGTTGTGTAAATAAATTCTTAAACTACAAATACTATTTATTTGTAGCAGTAGGGACAAGTTGTTAAGCATTCACCTCAAACTTACCCCTACTATCAGAGAAATTTAATTCTCCTCTTCATCTTCTAAATCTGCTTCGTCAGCGTCTATATCTGGCGCGGTTAATCTTTTATCACTTTCACCTAACTGAATCAAGTGAATATGCTTGTAACCTAGTCGAATTTCAAACTCATCACCAGGCTTTAAGCCCATTGCTTTGGTGTAAGTAGCACCAATAACAATCTGGCGATTTTGATGAACACTCACCCGATATGTCGGTTCGCGACCACGGCCATCTTTAGGTGCTTCTGGACTCAGAGGAATGCCTCTAGCTGACAGCAAGGCATCATAAAAATCAGTGAGATTTACACGAACTTGGTTATTCTTAGTAACGGTGTAATAGCCGCACTGCTTTGCTCTTTCTCGGCGTGGTAAATTAGAAAGCTCTTTTACTTTAGCCAGCAGTGCTTTTCCAGTTAATGGGGCGGTTGCAGTTTCAGTCATTATGCTCAAAATTTCCTTAATTTCTCAAAGCTGATCATCAATCTAGTCTTATTCTTTGTATTTGGGTTCTTAGCCAATTTACAGAGCTACTAAAGACTGGAGGGTGATATATGAATTCCTGCTGATCTAAGCGGACAAAGTACCTCTATAAATGGTTAGATTATCCATATTAAATTAGAGGTCATGGTTGTCACAGACATTTATTTAGGTGATTTTACAACACTTTTAACCATCATTCGCCATTAGAAATTCAAGTATTTTATCTTTTGGCGCTACTGTAGCGGTGTATTTTTGAACCACCTTTATAAATCAGGTTAGTTCTACTCCAAAAAAGTCGTAGAAACAATAAATTGCAGGTTTTCCACTTTTAATGCTTGCCTTCCTTGAGTTTAACTTGTAAGGGTATCCCTACTCGTCGTCTCAAGCTGAGGACAGCATAGTATTTGTTGATGGTCTACGGATAGACACCCTTTTGTCCAGCCAGCAGAGACATGAATTTTCTTGCCTCTACATTACGAATAAACAAAGCAGCCACCGCCGCACTTGTACGGCGATTGGTACTGGTTTTGTGAGTTCGTAATTTCATATTAAATACTATCATGGACTAATAGTAGCAAAATATTTATTTAAATTGAAAATCAATTTCCAATTTAATTTTTCTCTAGATCCCTGGACTTGGGCAGCGAAAAAGCAGTGGAGATTTTTTAAAAGGCTTTATGCTGTCATGAGTAATGAGTCAAGACTTTTATAAAAATTAATCTGATCTAGAGGAGGAGTTTTGAGTGAGTGAGTTAAGCGCAGGTTTTATTGATATAGATGAAACAAAAAGCATGGGGTATTTTGCGCCATGTTTATTATTATCAGTCAAAATCTCTCCGATTATTCTGCACATCTAGGGGAAAAATCAATTTACCATATCTATCCCCTGCTTGATAGCGATGACCAAATTATTTCTGCCGCTTTAACACTTCTCTATATTCAAAAAATTTTTGCTTCACTACTGCTTGAAGACTTTTTATAACTAGGGCTTGACGAAAGAAGTGTGAAGTATGGACAGTAAACTTGTGATTGACAGAAGCATCATCAATGTTTTTGTGATTAGTAGGGGTAAAGGGCATTCCTTATTGCCTACTTACCTAGCAGCCTGGATCGAGATTAAGGGTTGAATTAAAACCTTTTCCCTTTCGCTCTGAAGCCAAAGGTCTTGTACCATTAATTTTTCCTCTCAGCTTACTTGCAGGAGATAAATTCCACCCACAGCACTTCTACAACTAAAATTTGAATGGTTATCCTAGAAATGGAATCATGAATGCCTTCAGTGTCGTCCTGTAAGAGGATTTTGGATTCACCCCACGGATAAATCCGGGGGCTTGTACCATTAAGGAATTATTGGTCAGGTTATTAGCCACTGATCTGAAATAAATGGCTAATTGTTGACAACAACCTGCCTGTACAGATGACTTTTGCAGCAGGTAAAGCAATTTTAAGAATTTGGTTGGTAATAATGGAAGTTATTTTTAAGATTATTCGGCAACAAGAAAACTCTGCCCCCGTTGTGCAAACTTATCCTTTGGAGGTAGAACCAGGAAATACAATCCTCGATTGCTTGAATCGGATTAAGTGGGAACAAGATGGAACTTTAGCATTTCGCAAAAATTGCCGCAATACTATTTGTGGCAGCTGTTCTATGCAAATTAATGGACGTTCCGCTTTAGCCTGTAAAGAAAATGTTGGCAGTGAACTGGCTAGATTACAATATCTCCAATCACCAGAAACCCAAAATAAGACCATACACGAAGTCACGATCGCGCCTTTGGGTAATATGCCTGTGATTAAGGATTTGGTGGTGGATATGAGCAGTTTTTGGAATAACTTAGAAGCAGTTGCGCCTTATGTAAGTACAGCAGCACGACAAGTACCAGAAAAAGAATTTTTGCAAACACCACACGAGCGATCACTCCTAGATCAAACTGGTAATTGTATTATGTGCGGTGCTTGTTATTCAGAGTGCAACGCCCGTGAAGTTAATTCTGACTTTGTCGGACCCCATGCCCTCGCCAAAGCATATCGCATGGTGGCAGATTCCCGCGATAGTAATACAGAAAATCGCTTGGAAAACTACAATGAAGGTACTAAAGGAGTTTGGGGTTGTACTCGCTGTTTTTACTGTGACTCAGTTTGTCCAATGAAAGTAGCACCATTAGAACAAATTACCAAAATTAAACAAGAAATTCTCGATTGTAAACAAGCCAGCGATAGCCGTTCAATTCGTCACCACAAAGTATTGATAGAGTTAGTAAAAGCAGGTGGTTGGATTGATGAACGCCAATTTGGTATCCAAATAGTTGGTAACTACTTCCGCGACTTAAAAGGATTACTCAGTCTTGCACCTCTAGGTTTGCGGATGCTTGTCCGGGGTAAATTTCCCCTCTCCTTTGAACCCTCAGAAGGTACAGAACAAGTGCGGTCGCTCATCGAATCTGTACAAAAAACTGAATCCTGATTGGGGATTGGGGACTGGGATTAACTGAATAATTACGAATTACAAATTATCTTGGTTTTTGAGGGATATTCAACTGTCGTCCAGAACGGTCATACAGTAAAATATCCCATTGCCCATTATTGCTAAACTCAAATGCGATCGCATTCCCATCAGCACTAATTATCGGATTACGGATTTCTGCTTGCAGATTAGCAGTTAAATTCCTTGATTGGCGTGTTTCCCGGTCATAGAGGAAAATACTTGATCGCCCCAGATGACTGGCAACAAACACAACATAACGACCATCTTGAGTAACAGAAGGATGAGAAGCGATAGTATCAAAGGCATTTAAACCTGGTAAATCCACCAAATTCCGTGTCACCATATCAAACATATAAACATCTTGGCTACCCCGACGGTCAGTAGTAAATACAATATATCTTCCAGAAACTTGCGGATTTAACTCTGAAGCCAGACTGTTCAGACCCCGACCACCTGGATCAAACGGATAACTTAATATACGTGGGTAGCCAAAACACCCAGTTAATAAACTAGAGCTTAAAAATAAAATAATTGGTAATTGGTCATTAGTCATTGGTAATTGGTCATTAGTTATTCTTGATTTTTAATTTTGAATTTTTAATTACTCACAGTTGAACCATTGGAAATATCTAACTCCACAGTCGGACCTCTGTCTAAAACTTCAACATCCCATTGTCCACGACTAGCAGATTCAAACACAACATAACGTCCATCAGGACTGATATCAGGATTTCTCACCAAACCGCGATAGGTAGGACTAAGGATTTGTGATTGTTGCATAGCGCGATCGTAAAGAGCTATCACTGGTCTACCTTGGTCGCTAGTTAAATAACAAATATAACGACCTGTATAGCTCAAACTAGGGCTTTCAGCAATAGTTTCTCGACGATTTAAACCTGGTGTGGGAATAAAACTTTGCGTTTGCAAGTCGTACATCAATAATTGCTGATTACCATTTCGATTAGAAACAAACGCCAAAAAGCGACCATTTCCACTTAAAGCAGGTTGTTCCTCAGTAAAACGACTATTGAGCGAAGAGACCCCAAGAGGAATATCACCAGAAGCACAAGACATAAGCAAACCAGTCAAACTAAAAACAAGGCTCCAATGAATGCGTCTTTGGAGCCACAATGTAAAAGTAAATGTTTTCACATTAACTGTTTTCCGTCGCCTTTGAAACTACCATCACCCAAATGTCTTAAATCTCATCATAAAAGTCGTTAGCATTATCTGAACCATCATTTGGCTTTTCAATTGGATTATATGGTACATAATCAGTGGGAATAGCCTCATCATCCCTTTCTCTGCGACGAGAAGAGTCAACAGGTGGACGGCCTTTTCTAGGTCTAGGAGCAACATCCTCCTCACTGCTTGCTGCGCGCTGAGGTCTATTACTAGTAGTGCGGCGTGGCGTTTTTCTTACTTCCTCCTGAGAACTTTCCCAGTCATCAACTTCCCTGGAAACAGAACCCCAATTTTCCTGTTCATAACTTTCACTAGGGCGATTTACCGAACGGCTAGAACTACTAGTACGACGTTTCTTTTCTGTAGTTTCAGGTTTTTCTCTAGTGTTACGACGTTCTAAATGACGGGGAGCTTGATCCTCATAGTAATCCTCACGTCCTGAACGCTCATCTTTGCTACCACGAATTTTAGCACGTACAGGAAGATCTTCTTTATCTTCCTCGTAATAAGGTAGCGGTTCTAAATCTGCATCCATCTCTGCTTGATAATTTCGACGATCAGAGTAAGAATATTTTCTGCTTACCTCTCGCTCATCATCCACAATCGGAGTATTCCGTTTCGCTTGTTGGGTAGCTATACTCCTGAGACGAATACTTTCAACCGCAAAAAATACAGTAGAGCCAACCAACAACAACTGACCAAATTGCAAAATTGGGTCAAGTCGCCATCCTTGAAAAATAAGAATAAATCCGCATAATAAACCCACTGCTGCAAAGAAGATATCCTGATCTCGTGACAGTTCTGGACGCACAGTGCGGAGAAAATACAGTGCTGCCCCAGCCACAGCCAGGAAAATTCCCAGAATACTGGCTGAGTTAGCCCCAAAATTTATCTGAGCCAAAACACTGGCTGAGTTCAGCCCAAAATTTATCATTGCTGTTTTCCCAATATCAAAATTAGCGAGTCAACATTAAAATCACTACTCTAGCTACTGAAAATATATTTAAGCTCCAAACCATCTGGCAAAGAATCTTTGAAGCTGTTTACCCTTATTGGGGACTGGGGATGAGGGAGATGAGGGAGATGAGGGAGATGAGGAAAATAAAAAATATACCATCTATCACCCTTCGGGTTCGTCAGTCGGTCTTGGGGTTTCCCCAAGACCGACTGACTCACCTGTCATCTGTTACCTGTCATCTGTTACCTGTCATCTGTTACCTGTCATCTGTTACCTGTCACCTATTCCCCAAAAACGTTAAGAACGTTGGATTTTATCTTTCTGACTGATGAAAATCAAGCCAACAGTGGCAGGGATTACCACAATAGCAGTACCCCAAACCAGACTCCAAAGAAAATTTGCTAAAGAGGGTGTCATAGTTCTCAACCTTTTTTTACACAGTTCATTTTAATTTTAATGGTGTATCACTTTCTTGAGAAGCCATTAAAAGTTATCTGTTATTTGTTACCTGTTCGAGAAAATGACAGCATTTGGTTACAATGTGAGAGAGAATGCTTTACAAAGCTTAAACTTTTCTGGCTTACGCCCCCCAAGTTTTTTTTTGATTTGATTTCTTCACAGATAGATAGTAACTCAAAGCCATGACTGGTGTTAACCTGACTGTTTGGATTCTCAGTCCCGTTTTGGGAATCATGACGTTTTTGTTTATTTTCCGCATCATTCTCACTTGGTATCCACAAGTGAATCTTAATCGGTTGCCTTTCAATCTCATAGCTTGGCCGACAGAACCATTTTTAGTGCTATTGCGAAAGGTAGTACAACCCATTGGTGGGGTGGATATTACCCCCATCATCTGGGTCGGTATTTTCAGTCTTATCCGCGAAATTTTACTAGGCCAGCAAGGATTACTGACCATGATGGCGCGTGTTAATTAGGTGACAAGTGACAGGTGAGTCAGCGCGCCGGAGGCATACCCCGAAGGGTGACAGGTGATAGGAAAGAGAAGAGGGGAGAAGGCTTACGCCGTTAGTATAAGACGAATGGGAGGAAGGGATGAAGATGTTTCTCAATCACCAATCACCAATCACTGCTCTTTCATTTCCTGCACAAAATTGGTATAAACGGTGCCTTGTAAAAACTGTGGGGTTTCCATAATTTTTTGATGAAATCCAATAGTTGTGGGTAGACCAGTGATTGCACACTCTCTCAAAGCGCGTTTCATGCGGTTAATGGCTGTAGATCGGTCGTGACCCCACACAATTAGCTTACCGATGAGGGAGTCATAATAAGGCGGAATTTGGTAATCTGTATACACATGGGAATCAATCCTTACTCCCGGTCCTCCGGGTGGTAGATAGCCGCTGATTTTGCCAGGGGAAGGACGAAAATCATGTTCTGGGTCTTCGGCATTAATACGGCATTCGATCGCATGACCTCTTAAAATCACTTGGTCTTGTGTTAACTGGAGTCTTTCACCTTGAGCAATGCGAATTTGTTCAACAAGTAAGTCTATACCAGTAACCATTTCTGTAACTGGATGCTCAACTTGAATCCGGGTGTTCATTTCCATAAAGTAGAATTTACCGGATTTATCCAACAGAAACTCAATAGTACCAGCCCCAGTGTAGTTGATGAATCGGGCGGCTTTTACGGCTGCTTGTCCCATTCTTTCCCTGAGTTCGTCATCTAGTGCAGGGCTGGGGGCTTCTTCTAAAAGTTTTTGATTACGTCGCTGAATTGAACAATCTCTTTCGCCTAAATGGATAACATTACCGTAGCTATCCGCTAAAATTTGAAATTCAATGTGACGCGGACGTTCAATAGATTTTTCTATATAAAGGCCAGCATTGCCAAAAGCCGCTCCTGCTTCTCCTTGGGCTGCTAGAAAAAGTTTGACAAATTCATCTTCAGAACGAACAAGCCGCATACCCCGTCCACCACCTCCGGCTGTGGCTTTAATCATGACAGGATAACCGATATCTTTGGCGATGAGCTTACCTTCCTGCTCCGATTCTACCAAGCCATCACTACCTGGTACAGTTGGTACTCCTGCTTTTTGCATCGTTTCTTTCGCTGTGGATTTATCGCCCATTAAGCGAATGGCTTCAGGAGTGGGTCCAATAAAAACAATTTGATGATCAGCACAGATTTCTGCAAATCGGGCGTTTTCTGCCAAGAAGCCATAACCAGGATGAATAGCAGTAGCGCCGCGTGTTAAGGCAGCGGCAATAATATTGGGAATGTTCAAATAACTTTTACTGCTGGCAGGTTCGCCAATACAAACGGCTTCGTCAGCAAGTTGGACATGGAGAGCATTCCGGTCAACAGTGGAGTGAATGGCAACCGTCGCGATTCCCATTTCTTCACAGGCGCGGAGAATGCGAAGAGCTATTTCTCCCCGATTGGCAATTAAGATTTTGTCAAACTTCATTTTCAAGCTGCGATATTAGTACCAATAGATTGACATTCTCTCCTATCCCGTGGAAATAAAGCTGTCGCATTACTGCAGATTCTCAAAAATTTTCAGGGATTGGCGACTGGGGATTGGGGATACGGAAGATGAGGGAGATGGGGAAGTAATTTTTCTAATGCCCCATGACCAATACCCCCTGCCTGCTCCTAACGACTAATATTTACGCCCACCTACTTAGTCCTGCCTTCTGCCTCTTGTCTGTTCCCTGATTAAAACATTATTGGGAAAAAAACTGGAAAATATTTGCTTTTATCTATTTTTTATGCTAGATTATTATGGTTATATTCAAATTGTGCGGATGTGGCGGAATTGGTATACGCGCACGCTTGAGGTGCGTGTGGCTTTGCCTTGCGAGTTCAAGTCTCGCCATCCGCATTTTTAAATTTTCAGCGATTTTTTTGTTGCTCAATTTATTAATTATCGGCTGCCCATTTTATCTTTAAATTTTAAATGATGGATTTGTCAGTATATTTTACCCAGTCTCCCAATAGGAATCTGGGTTTTTTGTGCTTTTATAGAGATAGGTAAAGTTTTGTAAATAAAATTGACTACTATTGACTACTATTGTTACGCCCACAAATAACTTAACACTGCCAACCGATTGGCATCGCTTAAATCCTATTTGGCAAGCTGGAGAAGAGGATATTCAAAAAGGTTTGCCTCACACTCAGTTAGCACCAGCATGGCAATTGCTGCTTTTGGGTGATGGTTCTCCAACCAGACACTTACAATTACTCACTTCTGAGCCAATAGAAGTGGATGTGATTGATATGTCTTTGATTGGCATGAATTCGGATAATGCTCCTAGTTTAATTCAAGCTGTTCGAGGGCCAAGACTGCGCCGACAGGTATGGCTGCGTACTCCCTCTGGTCAGCGTTTGGGTTATGCTACTTCCTGGTGGGAGGCTAGTCATGTTGATGAGTTTTTGCAAAACCGTTCTTTGGCGATTTGGGCGAGTTTAGCTCCTATCCGTACAGAGTTGTATCGGGATATCAAAGGAATTTACTGTGGTTACTCAGCCCCGCTGGAGTCAGGCTTTGATGAAGTTGGTCCTTTTTGGGGTCGCCATTATTTGTTTTGGCATCATGGACAGCCTCTAACTTTGATTTATGAGGTTTTTTCACCTTATTTAACTAAATATTTGGGTCAACAAGAAGGGTATAAGGTGTAGGGCTTTATCGAAAATTGGGGTTTAAAACCCCGTCCTAAAAGGACGGATTTTCTTGACTTCTGAAACGATTTAAAAGATCATAAACTGAATTTATTCAGTTAGAAAGTATTCTTAATTATAAGTATAAGTTGCAATGACGCTACCTATTGTGTCTGAAGTGATGAAGAAAAAAAAGAAGCGGTCTTTGGTGCTGACATTATCAGCTGCGGGGTTATTGATTGGTGTAGGCAGTTTTGCTTATTGGTTTTTTACCCAAGGACGACCGTTTTCTAGGAATTTGCCAGTGGGTGCAAATATTATTCCCCAAGACGCCTTGTTTGCAGTTTCTTTGACAACAGATACTAAACAATGGCAAAAGTTGAGGGAATTTGGGACACCAGAAACTCAAAAGGAACTGGATAAAAATTGGGTGCAACTGCGTGATCGCTGGTTAAGCAATAATGGCTTCAATTTCGAGAAGGATATTCAACCTTGGGTGGCGGATGAAGTCACCATTGCTGTTTTGCCTCCCCCAGTAGTCAAGCCAGTGCTGAAACCAGTCACTACTGAGGCTAATATTCCTTATGAACAATCAATGGTGATGGTGCTGCCAATCAAAAACCCAGCAATTGCTAAAAAGATGTTGGCACAACCTGAAACCCTTAAACAAGGTAAATCGACTGATCTTACCTATCGGGGAATCGCCATTAAGCAAACTGAAGGACAAGCTGGAGAAAAGCTGTCAGCAACATTAATAAATGAGCAATTGCTTGTAATTACAGATAATGCTAAAGCCACAGAAAGAACAATTGATGCTTATAAAAATCAAACATCTGTAGCAACATTAGGAGGCTTTGCAGAAAATTTCTCAAAAACGTCTAGTTATCAACCGTTTGCTCAATTTTATATAAATGTACCCTTGGCTGCAAAAATAGCGGCGACAGCCCCTAATCGACGTTTACCTGTTCAGGTTCTTGCCCAACTTCAGAATAACCAAGGTTTAGCGGGAACTCTGAACTTAGAATCTGAAGGAGTGCGTTTAAAGGGTGTTTCTTGGTTAAGCGCTAATAGTCAACGAGTTTTGGCGGTAGAAAATAAAGCTGGAAGTATGCAAAATCGCCTCCCCAGCGAAACTTTAATGATGTTGTCTGGTAGTAACTTAAAGCGGTTGTGGGCAGACTATGTTTCTACTTCTGGGGGAAATCCTTTGGCACCAATCAAACCCGAAGAACTGCGACGGGGTGTAAAATCTTTAACAAATTTGGATTTAGATCAAGATTTACTGAGTTGGATGAAGGGGGAATTTTCAGTTTCGGTAATTCCTAATACTTCACGAGATGGTTCACCGGATAATTTTCGGGCTGGTTTAGTATTTATGGTTAAGGTAAGTGATGCTAAAGCTCGGGTACGGCAATCGGCTGAAACTGCTTTACAAAATCTTGATGATGTGGTGAAAAATCAATACCAGTTTAAAGTCGAATCAGCTACTGTTGGGGGTAAACCCGTTGTTAACTGGATTTCACCTTTTGGGACTTTAACTGCTACTCATGGTTGGTTAGATGACAATGTGGTTTTTTTCGCCTTCGGCGCTCCCATCAGCGATAAAATTGTTCCTAAACCCAACAATACTCTAGCCAGCACTCTACCTTTTCAACAAACCGTTCCCAAGGAATTAAATCCAGCCAAGGGTCAATTTTTCTTGGATATGGAACGGACTGTTAAAAGTTTTCCTCTCAATCTTGAATCTCCTGGTCAACAAGCATTACTTTCTGCTATACAAACTATAGGTATAACAACTGCTGTCAACGATAATCGTAGTCAGCAATATGACATTTTTGTGGAACTGAAAAAAGGTAAATAGTTGAGGGGACTGGGGACTGGGGACTGGGAAGAATACCAATTACCAACCTCATGTTACCAAAAGTAGATACGATCAGGATAGTCGGAATTAAATCAGTGAAACGTGATCAAGGGTTTGAGTTGGGTTTATTGTCTAACTCAGTCTGATAACTGATAACTGATAACTGATTCACTAGGGAGAAGAATTTATGAATCTGGTTGTACTCCAGAACTGGTTAGATAATGCCTCCTTTGCTCTCTTATTCTGCACTATGCTGGTGTATTGGGTGGGGGCGGCTTTTCCGAGTTTATGGGTGACTGCGGCTTTGGGGACGGCTGGAATGGTGATCGCAAATTTGTGTATTGCGGCTCTACTAGGCGCAAGATGGATTGAAGCAGGTTATTTTCCCCTCAGCAATCTCTATGAGTCTCTATTTTTCCTGACTTGGGGAATTACGGCTGTCCATCTAATTGCAGAAAATAGCAGTCGTAGTCGCTTGGTGGGAGTTGTCACTGCTCCTGTAGCAATGGGAATTGCAGCTTTTGCTACTTTGACACTACCAGCAACAATGCAAGTCTCGGAACCTTTAGTTCCGGCTTTAAAGTCGAATTGGTTAATGATGCACGTAAGCGTGATGATGCTTAGTTATTCGGCTTTGATGGTAGGCTCTTTGTTAGCGATCACATTTTTAATTGTTACTCGCGGGCAAAATATCCAATTACAGGGTAGTTCCTTAGGCACAGGTGGCTATCGCAGCAATGGTTACAAATTACTCAAAGCTGGAGAATTAGTTACTCAACCCTCAACACCCTCACCGGAAAATAATGGGTTCTCTCGCTTGGAAACCAGTAACAACGGTCATGGTACTGCTGTTTTAGATTTAGTAACTGTTGCAGAAACGCAAAACATCGCCTCAAGTGAAACGCTTTCACCCCAACGCCTCAGCCTAGCTGAAACCTTAGATAATATCAGTTATCGCATTATCGGTTTGGGATTTCCCCTACTGACCATTGGTATTATTGCAGGTGGTGTTTGGGCTAATGAAGCATGGGGTTCTTATTGGAGTTGGGACCCAAAGGAAACTTGGGCTTTAATCACTTGGTTAGTTTTTGCAGCCTATTTGCATTCCAGAATAACTCGTGGTTGGCAAGGTAGAAAACCAGCAATTTTAGCTGCTGGTGGTTTTGTTGTAGTTTGGATTTGTTATTTGGGTGTAAATATTTTAGGTAAGGGTTTACATTCTTACGGTTGGTTTTTCTAAGCATATCTTTATTATTCCCCCTTTCTAGTCAGAGGGGGGAATAATTAGATTTTGTGAAATTAATTTCAAATGTGATAAGAAAACCACTCTAAGTTGAGAAGGTTATATAAATAATTTATTTTTTAAATACAGTTACTGCGGAAAATATCCAGCTAAACTTAGATATGCTAACCAATGCCCAACCTACTTAAAATTAACTTTAACGATATAGCTCGGATCTAAAAGAATCAAAAAAATTAGCCACTTCTGTAGTTAATTCATCGAATATCCTAGCTCCCAGCAAATAAAGTCTTCGTCTCACTACATATCAGTACATATCCTTGATATTGTCCTTGACTACCATCAGAATGGTGTATCAGTAACTCAATAGCCAGATATCCTTCAATTACCATATTCGTGCTTTTAACAACTTTACCTGTAAAATATTCACAAACGTGAATATATAATAACTGATGCAATCAAAACAAAAGATGAATCAACAAGAGTTTGAGCGCGTATTCGAGAAGCTGACAGATCGGCGTAAAGAAGTGTTGCAAAAAATACTAGCATTTGATGTTAGTTGGCTATGCACAGCCAAAAAATTCCATTGGTTAGTTACATCTGGAATGTTGACAGAGGTTTGGAATATAGAAAGTTGTCGGCGCTACTGGTTGATGGAAGACTAAGGAAGGTGGATTAAATAAGGTGTAAGAGTGCCAATAATATCTATACACTAGAAGGTTAGATGGAGAACTGGTAGATGATGCCCCTTGACCCTGGTGAAATTGAAGTTAAAATGCAACGATACTATAATTCGTTATCACAGAAGGATCGCTGTATATCGTCGGCGATTGAAGCGGTAAAAGTAGGGTAGGGCGGGCAGGCATAGATCC
>CAKZGI010000152.1 GCA_936914905.1 uncultured Trichormus sp.
TGTTCTTTGCCCTCGCTAATTCAAACATAACCGTGTAACTCTAACTTTTGGCTAAGACAAAGATAACCCGTAATTATAACATAAAATTAATTCTGTAAGAGGTCTAATATTCTCCAACAATTACAAGCACGAGCTTATATCATTACCCCCATCTTCTGTGGTAAAAAAGTCTGGGGCTTGTTAGCAGTTTATCAAAATGACGCTCGTCGAGAGTGGCAAGAAGCAGAAATCGGTATTGTCTCCCAAATTGGCAATCAGTTGGGAGTCGCAGCGCAGTACAACAAGCATAACTATTTACCCTAACTCAACAATAAGCTGAGGAATTCAAACAGGCTAAAGAAACTGCCGATGCTCCTAAGGGAGCTAAAACCGAATTTCTCGCCAACATGAGCTATGAGTTGCGTACCCCACTCAACAGTATTCTCGGCTTTACTCAGTTGATGCAGCAGGATAAATCCCTCAGCATGAATCATCAACGTTATAATGAAATCATTAACCAAAGTGGCGAATACCTACTAGCACTGATTAACGATGTTCTGGAGATGTCAAAAATCGAAGCTGGAAGGGTTACACTCTTGGAAATAGAGTTTGATTTACACCAATTGCTCCCCAGTCTGGAAGCCATGTTCCAACTTCAAGCACAATCAAAAGGCTTAAAACTAAGTTTTGACTGTGATCTAACTGTACCTCATTACATCAAAACCGATGAAAACAAAGTGTGTCAGGTACTCATTAACTTCCTGGGAAATGCCATCAAATTTACCGACAAAGGCAGTGTAAGAATTCAAGTAAGAGCAGTGACAGGAGGCAGGGAAACAGCGGAACAGAGGCTCACAGAAGAAACAATCATCTCTCCTCCTACACCCTCCCATGCTCTCTGCTTTGAGGTTGAAGATACTGGATCTGGCATTGCTCCAGAAGAATTTGGTGATTTATTTCTGGTATTTCAGCAAATACGAACCGGAGAAAAATCAAGGCAAGGAACAGGTTTAGGCTTACGGATCAGTCAGAAGTTTGTGCAATTGATGGGTGGTGAAATTACGGTTCAAAGCACACTAGGTCAAGGCAGTTGTTTTACCTTTTATATTCAGCTTGCATTAGCTGAGGGAGTTATAAGTTCTAATTCCATAATTCCCATTGATGGTGCAGTTAGTATTGCTCCTGGACGGAACTATCTAATTCTAATTGTGGAAGATAATTCAGCCAATCGCTTACTACTCAGCCAAATCTTGATGCAATTAGGTTTTGAAGTACAGGGAGCTGAAAATGGAGAAGAAGTGATCGCACTGTGGCAACAATGGCAACCACACTTAATCTTTATGGATATGCAGATGCCTTTTCTCGACGGCTATGAAGGTACTCGACAAATTCGCCATCAGGAATAAGAATTAACCATTGGGCAAATACAAACTCATATAAAAATCATTGCTTTGACCGCAAGTGCTTTCATAGAACAGCGTCGAACAACTTTATAACCTGACTGTGATGATTTTCTCAGCAAACCATTCCTCTAGGAGGAAATTCTCAGAATCTTATCCCAGTATTTACAAGTTGAATATATATACGAACCAAATCCAGTTAGTAAGGTAGCTAATTCTTTTTCTAAAGCATCTGACTTTATTTTTGAACATGCCGCTTCAGCTATCATGCCAATAGAATGAATTAATCAATTGGGTTTCGCTGCTGCTCAAGTGATTGGAAATATACGTCAACGCGGTATTCAATTGAGCATAGATGATTTTGGTACTGGTTATTTATCACTTATTTACTTGCATTCTTTCCCCGTTGATAACCTGAAAATTGATCGGTCATTTATTCATCATTTACACGGAAGATCCGACAGTTTGGGGCTTGTAAATGCAACTGTACAAACTACGAAAACAATGAGTATACATATAATTACTGGAGGCATTGAAACAAATAATCAATTATTCTAATTGAAGTTCTTAAATCGTCAATTCGGACAAGGATATTTGTTTTCTAAAGCCCTAGATTCTGAAAAATTAACTAAATTTATTTAAGATATTTCAGAATTTAAACTCAACTCCCAACAGTGAGAATTTGCATAACATATCTCTTCTATAGTTGAGTTTATTTACTAGCCACAAAATTATCACCGTTCTTCACAAAGGTAGTTTGATTTACCATAACTGCTCGGAAGGTCGTTCATAATTTATCATTGAAGTTCCCATCAGCAAATATTCGCAATAGGTTTTCGGATCGCTTTCTTCATAACATTATTAATTTTGAGAAACTGGTGCACAAGTTAATGATGGTTGCACCTGCACAGAAGATTTATGATCGGCAACTAACTCAATTTTACCCAAGGCATTGCGATGCCAAGATGTAGCTTGAACGAGAGTTTCTGGGGATGAAGATATTTGTGCTGTCACCTCAGCAGTTTTGCGATATGGTGAGATATCACGTGCATCAGACCAAGGGCGATCACTCCTAATATCCTGTGTCAGATTTTGCGGTATTCCACCCCTTTCTGTGGCCACAAAACTGCTGTCATTTGTATTCGCGTAACCTGTAGCAATTAGCTGGGATGAATCAACTAAGTTTACGGGTAATTCCACTAATCCAAAATTGGGATTGACTTCAGGTATAGTAATTTGCACTGTGCCATTCACGCCAAACTCTGAACTGGCTGTAATGTCATTATCGGGAGTCAGTTGGTTGCGGAAGTCTAAACCGAGAATGCTATTAGTGGTGATGTTAATTTAGTGGTGATGTTAATATTGCCCCCGCGACCACGCACAGCATTAGCAATGCTATCACTATTCCCAGAACCAATGATAAACGGGGCATTAATGCTAATGTTACCACCATGACCTGTATCACCAGCTTCGGCATTGAGTACACTGCGATCGCTCGCAAAAACTCAGAAAGATTTAACACTAAGTTACCGCCATTACTAGCAACAGTTGAAGCATTGATTTGAGCATTTTGGTTGAGAACCGGCGATCACCCTGTAATTTCTACAGTACCAGCGTAGCCAGTTCCCGTACTGCGACTAGTAATTTGAGAGCCAGTTTGTAAGTTAATGTGATCGCGGGCGGTAATGCTTAAGTTGCCAGCTGTTCCCGATTGGGATACCGCTGTGGAAATCACGGCATTGTCGATTAAATCTAAGGTGTTAGTATCAAGTTTAACGGTGCCACTGTCACCTTGCCCCAAGGATTGGCTATTGATGCTGCTTTGACTGAGGGCCATTGCATCAGCGGTTATATCAACTGCACCTGCATTGCCAATGCCTGTTGTATTGCTCGATATGGTACTTTGATTGTTGAGTTGTAAGCGTCCGGTGTTTAGGGTAATCTCCCCCCCTTTGCCACTGCTACTCGTACTTGCAGAGAGCATGCTATTGTAAAGATTCAAGGTGTTAGCCACATTCAGATTGATGCCGGAGGCATCCCCACTTGCAGATGTGGAGGAGTTGATAGAACTACCGTTCAGGAGGGTGAATTCACCCGTGTTAATATTGGTATTCCTAGCTGTTCCTGTACTACTTATACTGCTGAGAATTTGACTCTGATTCAAAGTTACTAGACGTGAACTGGTGAAAGTGATATTCCTACCGGAATCACTGTCTTTGGTGTCACTTTCAATCCTGCTTTTGGTGAGAGTGACATTCCCAATACTACTAATGCTAACATCCCCCGATCGCCCTGTTCCGTCACTCGGAATTGTGATTGAGCCTGTCACTCCGGTGTTTAAAGTCACTGGTTTACTTGTCTGGATCACGAGATCGGCGCTCGCCAAATCTCCTTGACGAACAATCGACACAGTCCCCCCCTCAGCAGTATTGGATGTTTGTTGTTAGCAGCGTCAATCCAGATAACTGGTTTTGAGCTTTTAAGGAGACAGAACAGCCATTCCTGCAAGTTCCTTGGGGTGCTGAAAAAGTATACAAGCTGCTGCCATTGCCCAAGATATCCCCGTTTTGTGCCTTAAAGGCTATATCACCCCCATTCCCACTATTGCCCGTGACTGAGTAGGATAAGGAGTATAAATTACTCTGATTAGAGAGGTCGCCATTAGTTGTGGAAAGTTTAATATCCCCCCCATCTCGACTATTCCTGTTTGAAGTGGACAAGGAGTACAATTAGTTCTGGTTAAAGAGACTGCCATTAGTTGCGAAAAGTATTATATAATCTCCATTCCCACTATTTTCTTGTGCGCTGGAAAAGGAGTACACAATTCCCTGGTTGGAGACATTGCCATTAGTCCTGGATAGTGTGATATTGCCACCATTCCCACTATTCCGGAGTGAGGTGGAAAAGGATATCAAACTGCTCCGGTTGGAGAGGCTGCCATTGGTTGTGGAAACTGTTATATCCCCTCCATTTCCAGATATACCATAGTGAGAAAATACTAATGAAATTAAGCTGCCATCGAGAGAAATATCACCGTTATTTGTGGATAGTGTGATATCGCGTCCATTCCGAGTTGTACTGTAGCTATTTACTGATGAATCTAAGCTGCCATTGAGAGAAATATCACCGTTATTTGTGGAAACTGTGATATCCCCACCGCTAACAAAATGAGCATCGCCAGAAATATTCCCGTTACTGATCAAATTCAGATTGCCCCCACTCTGAAGTGCCGCGTTGGGATGGTTGAGCGCCAGGATATCAATGCTCTGATTCCCCTGAATTGTTAAGTTTCTGTCTGCTTGGGCAAGAAATGGAGCCGTGAGGCTATAACGTATCTATACTGTATCTTGAGCTTTTAGGGTCAAATCTCTCCCTGCTACCAGTTGCCCTTGTAATTCCAGGCTACCTGCTTCTAGGGTCAGATCTTGTCCGGTGGTGAGTTTGCCCTGTACTTGAATCTGTGCTGCATTCTGTCCCATTTTTAACCCGATTGGCACACTCATTCTTAACAATGGCGGACTACTCGGATTGACTGCACTAATTGGCACACTCATTCTTAACAATGGCGGACTACTCGGATTGACTGCACTAAACTCCTTCCAATCAGCAAATTTAATACTATTGGCTGTCGTCCCCACAAAGGAACCACCGATATTAAATCTGGCATTTTGCCCAAAAATAATGCCACTGGGGTTGAGCAAAAATAAATTGGCACTACCATTGGCTTGAATTAAACCATCAATATGAGAAATATTGCCGCCAGTTACACGACTAAAAATATTTTGGATATCTGTGGCATTGTTAAAAACTGCCGAACCATTGCTAGGAAAGGAGAATTAGCTGAGGCAATAAAATAAATTATTGCCGACACGGCTACCCTTGGTGACGGTGTAATTATTACTTCCGGTCACAGTAGTGTTGAGAGTGCCATCTGGAATAACTTGAGCGTCAACGCCAATGTTGTCAATAGCAGATGTGAAAATTTCGCTAATTAAGATTAAGCCAGCAATACTTACTTTCATCACAATACCTTAGCCAAAAAAAAGAGTATGACAAGAGGGCTGATGTAGTAGAGTTATCGTCTTCCAAAACAACAAGTCAAAATCTCGCGCATTGCCCATCTTCCATATCCTAACGCTCTTGTAAATCCTGCTACCAATCTTAACAATCTTGTAAAGACTGCTAAGTAGAACGACGTGAAAGAACAAAAGTATGTAACAAAATGTAAGTTAGTATGAAAACCTCTTCACTCTTGCATGAGTGCCTTTTGCCCTTTGGGTTCTCCAGTCACTCCCTGCAGGAAGGCGAAGCGCCTACATGGGGGAAACCAGTCCACCCCAGTGGCTCCCCAAGACCACGCTGGTTCACCTCTTGCCTTGTGATAACGAAAATTTTTAACGCCCACTTACTTACCAGAAATAAAAGTGACGACGATACGGCAATTGAGCTCCTTCGTCATGGCCATGTTAGCGATGAGTGACAGAGTCAAAATGTTGGCAATCTCTTGTTGGGAAGGCATAGGTGGTAGTTATCGGACACTGATGAGATTCTTTCAAACCAGAACTGGGGTCAACACCGATAGTATTAACTTGAACAGTGCCAGTCACACCAAATTGCGAACTGGCGGTGATATCACTATCAGAAGTTAATTGGTCACGGAATTTCAATCCAAATATGCCTTGAGTAGTGATTTGGATGTTGCCACCTTGTCCAAATACAGCATTCGCCGAAATATCGCTGTTTTCTTTTGGGACAGCAATAATAGAGCACTGATGTTTATGTTGCCTCTTGAGCCTTGAAGATTTACGCTCGGCGAGCAAAGAAGTTGAGTGCTGGCGTTCCTTGGGTGCGCATCCGCATCCTTCCGGTATTTGCTCCAAGTAGCAATCCGACTGGCACACTCATAGTTAATAAGGGTAGTGGTGTGGCATCGCTGGGATTAAACTTGAATCCATCGGCAAATTTGATGGTGTCGGCTGTAGTCCCAATAAACGATCCACTAATATTTAAGCTGGCATTAGGCCCAAAAATAATAAGCTGTTACGCACCTAAATTCAATATTTAGTAGCCTAGAGTCCTTGTAGCAAGCCTTTTGGGTAAAAAAAGTAAATGCGTAACAGCATACCGCATTCTTTTAATGGGAAGGGAGTATCAAAAAAACTGCTAAAATATCTTAGATTAAAAAGTCTCAGTGACTTTAGACCTGAGAGCGTCAATCTGTTAATAGCTGGCTGTAAAAAACAAAGTCATTCATATTCACTCAGTATTGTCTCAACCAACATTAAACAAGTTGTTAAATTTCATCTTTAAACTAAAACTTCTAAAACTCGCCTTGATTCTAGCAGCGGTATTATGCAGCTACCATCAAGCGAACGCTCAAACTTCCAATCCTCTGACTTCACTATCTGGACGCTTAGAAGATATTCCTGTTGCTCCCTTACCGTCGGATGTGTTACCTCAACCATCAGATCAAGAGCAATTACTTCCACTTGTGCCACTACCGGAACAGCCAGCACCAGGAGAGGATGATGCTAATGCCAAATTCCGGGTTGATCGCATTAAAGTTGTCGGTAGTACAGTCTTCACACCAAAACAGTTTGCGGCGATTACATCTCCCTTTGTCGGACGGGAGGTATCGTTTGTAGAGATATTGCAAATTAAAGATGCCATCACTAAGCTATACACTGACCATGGTTATGTCACAACAGGGGCTTTAATTACACCACAGACATTAGAAGCTGGAGTCCTTAAAGTTCAGGTGTTAGAGGGCAGTTTATCAGAAATTAAAATCGTTGGTAATCGGCAATTGCGTAGTCAATACATTCGCGATCGCATCCGAATAGGTGCTAGTAAACCCTTGAATATACCGCGCTTAATCGAAAAGCTGCAATTCCTCCGCCTCGATCCGCGCATTCAAAACCTGTCAGCTGAGTTACAGATGGGTGTGCATCCCGGCAGCAATATATTGCAAGTAGAGGTTCAAGAAGCTCACACTGTCTCACTCACAACCACTTTAGATAATGGGCGATCGCCTAGTATCGGTAGTTTTCGTCAGGGTGTGGATTTTAAAGAGGCCAATTTACTAGGTTTAGGGGACACGCTCAGTGTGGGATACACTAATACCGATGGCAGTGATTCAATCAATCTGAATTACAAACTACCTATTAACGCTCGCAATGGTACTGTCTGGTTTGGTTTTAACCAAGGATGGAATCATGTAATTGAAGAACCGTTCAGCATCCTTGATATTCAATCACAAACTAGGTCTTACGAATTGGGCTATCGGCAACCACTGATACAAAAGCCAACCCAGGAATTGGCAGTGGAACTATCGTTATCACATCAAGAAAGCCAAACTGAGTTAGGTCTTAATGATATTGGCGGGTTTCCTTTATATGTCGGTGCAGATGCCGACGGAAAAACTAAAATTTCTGTCCTGCGTTTTACTCAGGAATATAACCAACGAAGTAATCAGCAAGTTATTGCAGTGCGATCCCAATTTAGTTTGGGGGTAGATTGGTTCGAGGCCAATGTCAATGAAGATACCCCAGATAGCCGCTTTTTCGCGTGGCGAGGACAGGCACAGTGGGTGCAACAGTTAGCACCAGATACTCTGTTTTTAGCTAAGGGCGATTTACAACTAGCAGCAGATACTCTCGTGCCTTTCGAGCAATTTGGTCTTGGTGGACAACTAAGTGTACGAGGCTATCGCCAAGATACATTACTTACTGACAATGGCATATTATTTTCAGCTGAATTTCGGTTGCCAATTTTGTATACCTCCAATCTGGCAGGATTGCTACAACTGACCCCATTTATCGACGTGGGTCAGGGCTGGAATACTAAGGGCGACAATCCATCACCTAGTATGTTAGTTGGTACTGGGTTAGGACTACTCTGGAAACAGAGTAATAACTTCTCAACCCGTCTAGATTGGGGTATTCCTCTCACATCAGTAGATAGCGAAAAGCGCTCG
Source organism: uncultured Trichormus sp. (assembly GCA_936914905.1). Classification (GTDB taxonomy): domain Bacteria; phylum Cyanobacteriota; class Cyanobacteriia; order Cyanobacteriales; family Nostocaceae; genus Trichormus_B. Next base: position 8,356 of record CAKZGI010000152.1, read on the forward strand.
CTCCAGGAAAATGGATTGTACTTCTCCGTGCAGTATTCGCCATTTTGACGTTCTGTTTCTACAGGATATTCAGGATATTATCCACTATTTAATTTCTCGAATTTGGCAGAGTAATAATAAATTTCGTTCCTTTGCCAAAAGTTGAAAAGCAGTTGATTTCTCCATTGTGTTTATCGACAACAATTTGGTAGCTGATAGCTAACCCTAGACCAGTTCCTTTACCCACAACCTTAGTTGTAAAAGATGGCTCAAAAATTCTAGCTTGCACATCAGGTGGCATACCAATAGCATTATCTTCAATGCAAATTGAAACATTTTGTTGCTCATTATCGACCGATGTAGTGATCGTGATGGTGTGAGGATAAGAAACAGCTATCTCCTGATCTAAATGGTTTTGATACAAGTCATCAAAGGCATCAATCGCATTGGCGATAATGTTCATAAATACCTGGTTCATCTGTCCGGGATAGCAAATGATGGAAGGCAAAGTACCATATTGCCTAACAACCTCGATTGTGGGGCGATTACCTTGATTTTTTAGTCGATGTTTCAATAACATTAAGGTACTATCCATCCCTTCATGAATCTGAAACTCCACTTTACATGAGATATCAGATCTGGCAAAGGTTCTGAGAGAAAGGCTGATGTCCTTAAGACGATCAATTCCCTGATGCATTGATACGAGAATTTTTGGTAAATCCTCTATCAGATACTCTAAATCGATTTCTTCAAGGAGTTCTTCAATATCTGGGTCTAGATGTGGTAATTTTTGCTGTTGGAGATTTACTAAACGAAGGATGTCCTTAACATATTCCTCAATGTGATAGCAATTTCCACTAATAAAACCAATGGGGTTATTAATCTCATGACCTATACCTGCAACAAGTTGTCCAAGAGTGGACATTTTCTCACTTTGGATGAGTTGTACTTGGGTTTGTTTTAACTGTTGTATAGATTGGGTTAACTCTGCGGTGCGTTCTTGGACTCTTTGCTCTAGGGTACGGGTGAGATTGGATATTTTTAGGTGTAACTTTAATCTAGCAATGACTTCTTCATGTTGGAAGGGTTTGGTAATGTAGTCAACTGCACCAATTTCTAGTCCTTTAACTTTGTCTGTAGGATCGCATAAGGCAGTCATGAAAATGACCGGGGTATTGTAAGTGAGGGGATTGGCTTTTAATCTACGACAAGTTTCAAATCCATCGAGACCTGGCATCATTACATCGAGGAGAATCAAATCAGGATGAGCATATTCTGTTTGTCTGATCGCTGACTCTCCATCCGTCGCCATCAGAGCTTTCCAACCACATCGCTGAATTGCTTCTGATAAAACTTTGAGATTATTGGGATTGTCATCTACCAAAAGGACGTATGTTGGTTTCAAAAGTGGTTTGGTGATCATTGATGTGACTCCCCAGTAACAAATGATTTCAGGAACTGACAAATTTTTGTAGTTTGGAAGTTGGCAGCAAGTTTGCTCATTTCAGTGGTGAAGGGAGCTAGCTGACTGTTTTGCTGAATTAGCTCTTCTATTATTCCCTCAATCTCCGATATATCTCCCATCATCGCCAAATGATAGAGTTGCTGTAAAACATCCTGTGATGGTAGAAGTAATTCATCACTATTTTTATGCTGAGGTTGATAAGACGACGGTAAATATGGAGATTGGGCATAAATCCACTCGACTTTTAGCAGCGATTGGAGGACATTGAATAGTTCATCAATTTGCAGAGGTTTGGGTAAGAACGCTGTTGCTCCGGCCTGCAAACTCTGTTGCCGATTTTCCTCGAATACACTCGCAGTAGAGACAATGATCGGAATAGAACTAGTTTGTGGATTCTCTTGCAGGTGAACCATTAGCTCCAAGCCATCCATATTAGGCATAGCTAAATCAAGCAAAATCACATCTGGGTGATATTCCTGTACCATCTGTAGTCCCTGTTTGCCATCGCTTGCTTCTAGAATTTGACAGCCAATGTTTTGTAACAGACAGTTCAAGATAGAACGGTGGTTGCCATCATCATCGATAATCAAAATTTGTGGTGTACTACCCCGAATACCGATGACTTTCTGGTGGGTTGGGGCGTAACCGGATGTCTGCCAGTCATGGGAAACTGGTACGGGTACTGTCAAATCCAGCCAAAATAGACTACCTTTACCCAGCTGACTATGTACTTGAATTGGGCTACCCATCAATTCCGCGATTCTTTGACTAATTGCTAATCCCAAACCAGTACCTTCAGATTTCCGTCCCACTTCACCTACTTGTTCAAAGGCCAAAAATATTTTCTCTAATTGGTCTGATGACATCCCGATACCTGTATCTTCTATCTGGAAGCGAATCTTCTGATATGTTATTTGTGTAGTTTCATTTGTCATTTGTTGAAACTCTGGCTCTATGAAATCTGCCTTGAATGTGACACTACCATCATCTGTAAATTTGATAGCGTTGCCTAGTAAGTTGATCAAGACTTGGCGTAACCGCTTCTCATCTACTTGAATGACAACTGGTAAGCGATCGCTTATGGAGACATGAAATGCAATTCCTTTCTGCTCTGCTCGGATACTACAAATCTCGCTCACACCATGTAAAAAGCTGGGCAGATGTACATTAGTTGGCACCAATTCCAATTTACGAGCTTCTATTTTTGACAGGTCGAGAATATCATTAATCAACAATAAGAGATGTGAACCGCATTGGTAAATAATGTTCACGCCTTCTCGATCTTTCTGTTCCATAGTTGGTGATACCTCCAGCACCTGAGCAAAACCAAGGATACCATTAAGCGGTGTACGTAGCTCGTGGCTCATATTTGCTAGAAACTCGCTCTTGGCCTGGTTAGCAGCATCAGCTGCTTGCTTGGCTTCCAGTAGTTCATAAGTTCGCTCTTCAACTTTTAACTCCAGAGTTTTGGAATAATCTAAAAGTTGACCATTGGCAATTTCTAGTTGCTGATTAGTTTCTTCTAACTTCTGTTGTTTATAGGTATTAGTTGTGGCAATTACACAGATGACAAAGGTAGCTAAGGAGGGTGTCACCGGAATCAAAACACCATGCAAAAACATTCCGTAGCCACCCCCCAGCAATCCTGCACTTATAGATACAGTTGCCCAAAGAATTTTTCCCCCAGGAATCTGTCTTCCCTTACGCGCACTGACTAACCACCAACTACCACTAGAACCAATTACAGACCACAAAATAATCCAAAGCGACGCAGCTATACCAGAAAGACCATGCAGATTGCCTTTCCCTGTTCTTGCCCCTCGCACTAGTTGATGGGCAATATTGGCATGGATCACAACCCCAGGTGTTGCTTCACCAGATGCAGGTTTTTGGATAGAAATCAAGGAAGAGCTGAATGGTGTGTCAAAGAAGTCTTTGATACTGACAGCAGTTGACCCAATAAATACCATCCGATCGCGCATCAGGTCTGGGGGAATTTTTCCTGCTAACACATCGCGCATAGCAACCCTGCGAAACGCAGTTTCCGAACCATACCAATTGAGGAGAATTTGATAGCCTCCTAAATCGAATTCAGTATAACCTGCTACTTTATTTTCTAGGGGTAAATATATTTGCTTACCCAGGCTAAACTTCTGTCGCTTTGCATCAACGGATTTTAAGGTCATGTTTTCAGCTTCCAGGTACTTGATTGCTACAAGGGTTGCCAATCCTCCTTTGGGTTGGTCGTTTGCTTGGGCATCATTCGCTGTCAAGAGGGCGCGGCGCACATGGCGATCGCCATCCAACAACAAATCGGCTAATCCTACTTGCTCTTTTTTTAGTTCCGGTGGCGGTTTGACACGCTCACCGCTAATTTTTTCAACACCAATCAAATTAGAAGTAGTGCGGAAAACTTCGGCGAGTTGTTCATAACCATTACCTTCTGGTAAATCCCGATAGAGATCCAAGCCGATAACGCGGGGTTGTTGCCCTCGGATTATTTCCAGTAATTGTGCTAGTGACCTATCTGGAACTGGCCATTTACCAACTGAATGGATATCATCTTCATCAATTGTGACAATGACGATTTCGTCAGCTAATGTATTGGGCGAACACCACAGAAAAGTGGTTGCTTCACACGAACGCATTCGCACCCACTCATCACGAAGTTTCCACTCAGGCAAATTGAAAATTCCCAACAACTCCCCAAGAATAACTGTCAGGGCAACACTAGGAGTAATAATCAAAACGCTACGAGTACGATGGATGAAAGCTTGGAATTTACGCCACATATTTCCGTGACACGCTTGAATGAGGGTTTGTTAAAAAAGTTTTTTCGTGATAGCGTAGCGTGGCGTAAGCCATGAAGTAGAAATCAGGAGTTAGGAAGAGAAGTGAAGAAGTTTTCAAAATTATTTAAAACCTTAAAAAGTGTTTGAATTTTTATACTAAGTAGGTGAGTGTTAAAAATTGTCGTTATGACAAGGCAAGACGTGAACCAGCACGGTCTTGGGGAGCCACTGCGGTGGACGGGTTTCCCGGCATAAAACAAGTGGCATGGTTTCCCCCATGTAGGCGCTTCGCCTTCCCGTATGGTCCGACTGGAGAACCCGAAGGGCAAGAGGCACTCATGCAATAGGTTTTGGTCAATTTTACTTTTCGTTACATACTTCTCTCCGAGAAGCCGCGCAGCGGCTACGGTTTTTTTGTGCCTTCCTACTTATCAGGCCTTATTTTTCACATTTTCTCTAGCTTGAATAACCCTAAAGTTATTAATCTATAAGGATTTTATGTTTATTCCGCAAGTTTTCATTAATATTGATTAGTATTGGAAATTAGGGATTGGGTGTCAGGAATAAATTTTCCTGAACCCCAGTCCCTAGTAGTCTGTCAAGAACTAAATGAAGGATATAGATTTGCTAAAAGATATAAAATACAAAGCTTCTAGATTTTCGCAAGCCATCAAAATCTATTTGACAGACTACTAGTACCGCAGAGCGGAAGTCAAAAGTCAAAAGTCAAAATGAATACAGCGTAAGCTTTTCAGAGATTTGAAATCGTTGGTTTATTTACGCTGTACTGTACTAGTCCCTAATTAGCAGATGCTAATAATGGAGCTTTGACAATCTCCTTCAAACTAACGGAGGAGAGGAGTTCTTCCCAATGTTTGACGATATTTACATTGTTGGGTTGGGAGATGTACAGTTTGGCCAGTGTTTCCACACAGTCATACCAAACTCCAGATTTACAGAAAGTATTTGCTCGTCTCAAAGCATCCTTTTCCTGCATCGCTGTTGTCAGTTCAGCAGTAGGTTGGATACGCTGAATCCAACCGTCGACGTAAGGCGTACTAGGACTGAGTTTCCCATTCACTTTCAGGGCCAGAAACCACTGGTAGTCTTTTCCCACAGCTAAACCTGGTGCGTCTGCGGGTAATTTAATCGGGATCACCCCAGTTTTCTCTGCAACAGCAATGGTCATTTGATACTGTGTATTGCCAGTTTCATTTTTGAGACTGAATACAACTTCTTCTGCATTAGATGCAGGGAGATATACCAGAATTGTAGGACGTTCAGACACCGTTGAGCCATTGAAGCTTTCGGGTAAGAGGGCAATCAAGGCTGCTGGGCCTACGGCTCGTACAATTGAAGGATTTAAGTAGTCAGTAGGAACGCGAGAAGCTCCTCCACTTGCCTGTTTGGGAGCGCCTTGATCAGGAGCAGATGTAAAAAGGTTGCCTCTGGAAGCCCCTCCACTTGTCCGCTTGGGAGCGCCTTGACCAGGAGCAGGTGTAAAAAGGTTGCCTCTGGAAGCTCCCCCACTTGCTTGTCTGGGAGCACCATTATTGATTGGTGGGGTAAATGTAACAGCATAGGAACTGTTCCATATACTGCTAGTCAGCAGAGCAATGAAGCTCAATATACTACCTAAATATGGAGGTTTCATGATTCAGATCCTTGTTTAACAAAAGGTAATACTAAGTAAATTATTAGTTTTTTCCTCCTTACGTTATACTAAGATATTTAGCAACTGTAAAAAATTTACAAATAAAACTTATATGTTACCGATGACAAAAAATGATACAGTTTGAGATTTATTTCCAAATTAATCTGGAAATTTTCCACTGAAATGCAGGAATTTTAAGGCTCTTAATAACATAACTTTGTACCTCTACACTTGCTTAGGTTAAAAAAATTTAAACTCCTATTTAGAATAAGTTCTAGCTTTATTCAGCAAACTGTGTTTAGTCTAAGTTAGCACAAGAAAAAGTAAAACATCACAAGTCATATGAGTCACTTGTATCTAAGAGAACGCCACAAAAAGAAATGCCCAATTTCATTCTGAACGTTCGCGGAGCATCTCTGGAAGAGATAGTGAAGAATCTCCGAGATGCTTCTTTTCGCTATGGCTTACGCCACGCTTCGCGAACGCTACACTCAGCATGACAAGACAGGATCATTTATTTTGTGGCTTACTCCAAGTCCTAAATACTGAACTATACGCTTTCTAAGCATTTCTATGAAATATATAAAGATTGTGCAAAGTATGATATTTTACTTAAGTAAAATCACTTGGATTAAAGCCAATTACCAACCAGAACGAAGGCTGACCAAAAGAAAGGATTGTGGAAATCAGTTTGGCGAATCAGGTTGATCTGGGCTTGCCGTAGTGCTTCGGCTTTAGTGATTTTGGGCTGCCGCAGATAGTCATAGAAGCGCGTCATTAGTATCTCAGCTGCTTTATCTTTGACAGGCCAGAGAGTGGCGATAGTTGAACGGGCTCCAGATTTGATAGCCAAGCCTGCTAATCCCAGAACGGCACGATCATCCCCAGCTGCGGTGTCACAGGCACTCAGTACCAATAATTCGATCGCTTGTGATGAATCGTCACTATGATTTTTGAGGAGTTCAGACAACTCTTGAACATTCACTTGTCCATTCCACGTAAGTAAAAAGGTTTCTTCTAGACGGGAACTGAACTGTCCGTGGGTTGCCAAATGAATAACATCGGCACGACTAGATTTGACGAGATCAGCGAGGGATTGATTAGTAAATTTCTGGTTTAGTAACATTGAAGATGGTAGTGTCTGGGAAATTTGCTTGACTTCTAATTCAACACCAGGTAAAGCACTAAAGCCATTACGCGATTCACTTATGCCAGCAACGATCGCCTTGATTTTAGTTTGCTGGAATGATTGGACAGCCATCAGTTGCAACCCAGGAGAGAGAGCCACAGCATATTTTTCCATCAGATATTGCTGACCATCAAAGAGGGCGGCTATGGGTATGTTTCGCAATTTACCATCTAACACAAACACTAATGTTTTAGTGTTTTTTAAAGCTTGTTCCTGTTCAGGAGGACTAATCAGCCAATCATAAATTTGTTGAGACAATCGACTTTGTTCTTGGGAATCGGAAACAGGGTTGATAGTTATTAAGAAATTATCGAGTGTTTGTTCGATATCAGTTTGAGATCTATGCGTCACATAGTAACGCAGAGGTTGTCCAGCTTGGGAGAGAATGACGGCGAGGCGATCGCTTAAGATAATGGGATAAATAACTGTAGCTGTGGGATCAATGTTGTCAATCTGCTGCGCTTTATCTAAACAAGCTTCGCGGAAAAAGTTATCAAGTTCGGCAATTTGCAGCGACTCAATCAATTCACGAGCTTGCATCAAAGCAGGTTGTGTTGGTTTTTCATCCAGAAGTAAACCTACCAATTCCCGATAAACAGGCTCTACACTTTCGCGGAAAGAAAATTGAACATCCGGGTTAACAGCAACTATATCTCCTCTCAGTGCCTTTAATGACTTAATCGCTTCTGTATAAGCTCTGATTGCCTCTGGGTGATCGCCTTGTTGCTTATATAATCGTCCTACCTGCCATGCGGATTGAGCAATGATATCGTCAGCCTGGAGTTGACGGGCAATATTGAGGGATTTCTGGGCTAATTCCTTGGCCTTGGTCAACTGATTTGTACGATGGTAAAGTTGTCCCCACTGATGTAGTGCATAGGCTTGGGCTGGAGCATCCTGAATTTGTTGTGCAGATTTAACCGTGACTGACATGAGGTTTGCTAGTTCTGGAATTGGTAGAACTCTTTCAGGCTTTTCCAATCTATTCAAAGTAGCCACAAAATTAATTGCTGCGTAGAGGGAACTATGACTAGGTGGTAGTTCTAACAACTGTTGTTGTAATTGAAGTGCGAGGGAAGTTTCAGCTTCTAGTTTGTCGTAATCCACCAATAACTTGAAAGCAGCTAAACGCGCTTGCAAAAGTTCATTTGGGTTCGTAGCTGTTGTTTGTGCATCTTCAAAGTAGTTTAATGCTGCTTCCGAGTCTTGGGAATCAGAGGCAACTTTCCCTAAAATCACCATAATGGAACTTAACTGAGTTTTAGCCTTAATTTTATTGGCTATGGCTAAACTTTGTTCTAAAACTTGCTGGCTTTTGCTATCGTCGATCGCATCCAGAGCTAAACCCAGGGATCTCAAACCACTAACTTTGATTTCCGAATCTGGCATCACAGCTAACTTTTGGGTTAGCATCTCCAATTGCTGTTTGGAGCGACGGTAAAATCCCAAAGTTTGCAAGGCTTGTGCTTGGTTGATCTGACTACCCAAGCTGCCCATATTGTCGCCCGCTTGTTCATAATATTTTTGAGCTTGTTGCCAAATTTCCAGTGCAGTTTCAGCCTTACCTGTACGTAGCTCTAAATTTGCTTGAGTATTCAGTATTTGCGCCCAGGTAATAGCATCAAAAGAAGGTTTAGCGGTTTGCAAAATCTTCACACTTTCTTTGATAGATTGTCTGGCAGCTTCCCATTGGTTGAGTTCCTGTTGTGCCAATGACAGATAACTCAAAGTTAGGGCTTCATTGGTGCGATCTCCTTGAGTATGGTAATTTTCTGCAGCTGTTTGCCAAGCTATTACTGCCTCCGCAAAGCGTCCTGATTGATAGAGGTTACGCCCCTGTTCTAATCCGTTAGTGGATTGAGAATTTGATAATGACACATTGAAGGTAGAAGTTGTCTGTATCGGTACAGATGCTTTTGCAGGAGTAATGGTAACTGCTAGACACAAGCTCACAATACTTAAGCAAATATAAAGGCAACGATTGTGTTTGATAGAGAAAATCATAGAAGTATACGGTATCTGAAGAAATTAGCCTCTTTAAGTCTGAGAAGGAAACAATACAAGGAACTTTAATTGCTGTGCTTTTAATTAAAGGTTAAGGTTGTTAACCCTCATGATTTCAAAACGATAGTTCCAAAAAGCATAGACATATATCTCACTTTAACCTCAACCCAATTTACATGATTAAGGTAAAACTAACAACTTGAAGGCGCGGTAGACCAATTAAGCTAATCAACGTGTCAACAACCTTTATTTTTTTATCCCCCGACCTCGGCCATTTGAACTCTGTTCGGATAATGTCTTAGTCCCTCCACAATATCTGCACAATTACTTTGTAAAGTAGTCACAACCCTATTACATCGACTCAGTAACAAAATCCCCAAGAGTTTTCACACCAGGGGATTTTTTAATCTCAAATGCAGTTTTTCTTATTAAATTTCCCACGTTGTCAGCGTAATAACCATTTAGTTAAAAATAAAATCTCTGGATGGTCAAAAAAGAGGAAACAGTCGTCTAAAATCAGTGATGGGTTCAAGTCCCCATTGATAATTTTCAATTTTTAATTCCCCGAAGGATTTTCATCTAGCTTTTCTTATGAATACTAGCTTTCCCTAAAAGCTAACAATTGTCGATCATTTATTCTTCCTGCTTGGTGCAGAGTATTCACAATTTCCTAAATAGTTAAAACCTAATGACCACGATAACCTTTTTGTTGTAATCTATCTTTTAGGCTTTAATTTATCGGAAAAGTTCATTTTTTATTTCCTAATAAATTTTATTTTGCGTTATATATAGGGTGTTTTAACAGTCTAAAACATCATACTGTAGCTTGCTTCCCGCAGGATATGTAGCGATAGCGAAATGAAGTATCTCATAACTTGACGAAAAATTCAGATTCTTCCCTCCACTGCGTTTCGTTCAGAATGACAAATCATACGTATCCTCTAGTTTTAAAACATCCTCTTATCAGAATGTTTAAACTGACGATGACTTCTTCTTGTTCTTGCTAAATACTCAACTTCAGCTTCCAGTCGCTGAATTACTGCTCGTACTTTCATATTAACGCCTATCTGTATAGGTGAAATTCCTGGTGTGTGTAGCCCAATATTTATAATCCAGCAAAGCATTCATAACCTTGATCTTCCCAATAACCTTTAAACGCTGATAAATGGCTGGTTAAAGTGATTCGCGTTACCAATTTACTTTGTTTGTAACCCAGTTTAATGGGGGAAGCTAAACGCAAAGGCGCACCATTTTCAATAGGCAATTTTTCACGATTTTTTTGATATGCTAGCTCAGTTTGAGGATGGTTAGCAGAAGCTATATCCCAACTTTCATAATAACCATCGGCTGATTCAAAAAAAGCATATTTAACATTTGCTTGCGGTTGAGTTAAGGTCATCAGATCACATAAGCGTATACCTCCCCATTGCACAGTTGCAGCCCATCCTTCGACGCAAACATGACGAATAATCATGGAAGTCAAAGGTAAAGTCTGAACTTGAGCGATACTTAGATTCAGGGTATTACTTACTTCACCATCAATAATTAAACGGAATCTGTCCAAATCAATAATGGGTGTATTGCGAAAACTATTAATTATTAAGGCTTCTGGTTGAATTTCACTAGCAGCAAATTCCGGGACAAGTTTTTGTGGTTGGAAAATTAGTTCTTCAACTTTTTGATTTAGAGGTTCTGAAAGCTTACCTACTAAATCTTCCAGTGGTGGTGTACCACAACTACCAAGAAATAAACCCATGCTAGAAATACCTGATATTTGTAAGAATTCCCAGCGTGATAATTGAGGTTTTACGATATGAATTATATTTTTGTTATTCGCATGATTCATAATTTTACTATTCCAAATAATTGAATTAAATTGTAGGTGTAGGGTGTGCTAGCCTTAGCGTAAGGCACCATGTTAGCTGAATGCTAAGGATAGTGGATTAAATAACCTGTAACTCTGGTTTAGGGGTGTAATTCCATT
>CAKZGI010000153.1 GCA_936914905.1 uncultured Trichormus sp.
GCTGATTTTTGAGAGTGTCCAGACTCTAAAAGTCCTCATGGCAACGGCAACCACCTGAACTGGACTCAAACTCTTGAGGACCATTCTCTATAACACCTATCAAACTGGCCGAAAAGTGGCTCTTGACTTCAAATCAAATCTGAAGATTTTTGTTGATGAATTCTTGCCCCAATGGAATTACACCCCTCAAGCAGAGTTATAGGTTATTTAATCCACTATCCTTAGGCAGCCAAGAGGCAAGAGGATTGTAGAGAATTTAGTTGTACTGAGTTTTGTATGGCTACGCCACACAAGCTATCAAAAATCAAATAGGAGTCCTATACTGATACAGTATAATTGATATTATTAATACATTTTTTGCAACAGTTTTTTGCTACCAAACAGCACAACTACTAACAAGCCTAACTGAACTTGCCAAGGTGCTAAAATCAAGCAAAAAATCAAACTTATGGCTGTTAATACACCAGCAATGTAGCCAATTTCATCATTTTTCTTGTTTAAAAAATAGCCAGCGATTAAACCAGTAAATAGTGGAATCAGAAAAAATAGACGCATTTTACTACATTCTGAACTAACTGCCGAGTGGTTGAATGAACTAATTTCAACCTGTCTTTGATAACAAATCCTTATTATACACTTAAGTAGGTTTTATTGACAAAACTTTATTTAAAATGAAGATATAAATCTGCTCAGATTATGTAATTATTTAGTAGATTATCCAACGGTCTAGGCTTGTACTGACTATTGCTCTAGCATATTACATTTAGTAAGTCACGTTTTCAATTATATTCACCCAATGTTGAACATTCCTCAACTACTAGCAACTGAACTAGAAATTCAACCCAATCAGGTGCAAAACGCGCTGGAACTTTTGGCCGAGGGTGCGACAATTCCCTTTATTGCACGTTATCGCAAAGAACGCACTAATGAGATGAATGAAGTGCAATTGCGAGATTTAGCTGATAGGTATACATACTTAACAGAACTAGAAGAAAGGAAGAAGGTGATTTTAAATGCGATCGCTGAACAAGGTAAACTCAGTGATGAGATAAAAGTCAAAATTACCTCCTGCTTACAAAAAACCGAACTCGAGGATTTATACTTACCATATAAACCAAAACGCCACACTCGTGCTACCATCGCCAAAGAAAAAGGATTAGAACCTTTAGCAGCATTTATTAAATCATTAAATGTGAAAAATAGTGTAGCCGCTTCCCTAGAAACAGAAGCCGCAAAGTATTTTTCTTCAGAAAAAGGTGTAAAAACTGAAGAAGAAGCATTAAAAGGCGCATCAGATATCCTAGCAGAAGAAGTTGCCGAAAAAGCCGAATTACGTACCTATTTACGCGATTTTATTTTACAAACCGGAGTATTTATTTCCCACATCAAAGATGAACATCCAGAAGGTACAACCAAATTTGAAATGTACCGTAACTATCAAATCAAAGTTAAAAATATTGCCCCCCATAATATGCTGGCATTGTGTCGGGGAGAAGCAGAGAAAAGATTAAACTTTGAAATCGACTTTGATCAAGATTTCGTACTTTCCTATTTAGAATCCCAAGAAATTAAAACCAAAGTTCGTACAATCATAGATTTTTATCAGCCGATGTTAAAAGATGCCTTTAACCGATTGATGAAAACTTCTCTAATTGGGGAAGTAATTTCCGAAAAGAAAACTTATTCTGATATTGAATCCATCAAAACCTTTGAAGCAAACTTGCGGGAATTATTGCTATCTGCACCAGCAGGAATGAAACCAACATTAGCCATAGATCCAGGTTTTAGAACCGGGTGTAAAGTAGCGGTACTAGAACAAACCGGTAAATTCTTAGAATATCAAGCCGTGTTCCCTCACCAAGCTGCTAAACAACGGAAAAAAGCAGCGGAAACCATCAAAAACTTAATCGAAAAATACCAGATAGAACTAATAGCCATTGGTAACGGAACGGCTTCCCGTGAAACAGATGAATTTGTAGCAGAAGTATTAGTAACCTGTGAACGCAAACCAATTAAAGTCATGGTAAATGAATCTGGTGCTTCAATCTATTCTGCCAGCAAAGTTGCACTCGAAGAGTTTCCTGAATTAGATGTCACAGTGCGCGGTGCAATTAGCATTGGCCGTAGATTACAAGACCCATTAGCAGAATTAGTAAAGATCGATCCCAAATCAATTGGAGTCGGACAATATCAACACGACGTAGATCAGAAATTGCTGAAAAAGAAATTGGATGAAACAGTAGAAAGCTGTGTTAATTATGTTGGTATAGATTTGAACACGGCTTCCAAAGAACTGCTAACATTTGTTTCAGGGATTACACCCACAGTTGCTAACAACATTATCGCCTATCGCAACCAAAATGGTGCTTTCAAAAATCGCCGACAACTATTAAAAGTTGTGAAATTAGGACCAAAAGCATTTGAACAAGCAGCAGGTTTCTTAAGAATTAGAGATGGAGAAAACCCTTTAGATAACACTGCAGTACATCCAGAAACTTACTCAATTATACAATCCATAGCTACTGATTTAGGTGTACCATTAAATCAAGTTACCCAAATTGCTGAAAAACTTAAAAAAACCAACTTAAAGAAATACGTCACCGACACCATAGGAGAACCAACACTGCGCGATATTCTCAACGAACTAGAAAAACCAGGAAGAGATCCCCGTGCAGAATTTAAGTATGCAACCTTCAAAGACGGAATCAAAGAAATTAGAGACTTAACGGTGGGAATGGAATTAGAAGGAATCATTACCAACGTTGCTAACTTTGGTGCATTTGTTGATATCGGTGTACACCAAGATGGGTTAGTACATATTTCCCAACTAGCAGATAGATTTGTTGATGATCCTCAGAAAATAGTCAAAGTTGGACAAGTTGTAAAAGTTCAAGTTTTAGAAGTCAATGAGAAATTAAAACGCATTAGCTTATCAATGAAAGCAGTCAAATAATAGAATTAAACCTCACGCAAATACGCAAAGAAAAAATTTATTTATCCTCTCTGTGACTCTGCGTGAAACAACATCAAAAAATAAATTCAAAATTGATATGACAGTTTATCAAGTTCGACTAATTAATGACAAATTACGATTAGATCGTACAATTCAAGTACCCGATGATCAATATATCATCGACATAGTAGAAGAAGCGGGTATCCGTTTACCATCTGGGTGTAAACAGGGGGAATGTTCAGCTTGTGTAGCTAAACTTATCAGCGGGGAAATAAATCAAAGTGAGCAAAAATTTCTCCGTCCCCATGAAATTGAAGCTGGTTATGTTATTACCTGTCTAACTTATCCCTTATCCGATTGTGTATTAGAAACTCACCAAGAACAACTCTTATATAAATCCTCCCTCTACTATAAATCTGAAAACTAAAAAAACTAGCATTCCTCTGCGTTGAAAAATCCTCCTTCCGATATATTCTATTCCTATCTATCAACAGAGGTGAAAACTGTAATTTGAGTTAAAGATAGAGGTAGCAGTTACAGAGGTAAAAATAATGTGGGCAAAATTCTTAACCGCACTTGCTACAGCATTAAGCCTGTTAATTGTGGATATCATTTTTCCAGGGGTTGATATTGCTAATTTTCCCGCAGCTTTAATAGCGGCTTTAGTAATTGGTTTGATTAATAGTTCAGTTAAACCAGTTATTTCTACCCTATCTTTACCATTGACATTCGTAACTTTAGGCGGATTTTCCTTAATAGTCAACGGAATTTGCTTTTGGTTAGCATCAGTTTTAGTTCCTGGGTTTAGAGTCGAAGGAATTATCACTTTTATTCTCGCTCCAGTTGTCCTATCTTTGGCAAATACATTCATCAGTAAATACTTTGCCGAAAAGAATATGGACTTAGAAAGCAATACTAATGTCAAAACTGAATCTTAATTTGGTGATAGTCGTCAGATAAATCCTCAGAAGGAGTGAATTTGAAAATTTCCTCTCCATAATAAATCTAAGTAAATTTTAAAAAATATCAATAATCCCATGAAATTAACTCGTTTGCTACTTGGTTTATTCTTACCTCCAGTGGGAGTATTTCTGACAGTGGGTATTAGTCCAACTTTGATAATTAACATTTTGCTCACTCTTCTCGGTTGGCTTCCTGGTAGTATTCATGCACTTTGGGTAATTACCAAACATGAAGAAAAATTGAATAGAGGAGAAGGTTTTTAGAAAACTTGAATCCTTGCTAGACAAGGATTTAAGAGGATATTTGAAAATTCATACTGTAGCTTGCTTGCCGGAGGGTACGTAGCGTTGCGTAATGAAGCATCTCAGAGTGATCGCTCAAACCCTAGATTCTAAAGCCTCCGGCACGCTTCGCGTTCACGCAGTCTCCCGAAAGGATACGTTCCACGTTGTTTCACTCAGAATGACAAATTATATTCTAACTTTTCAAACACCCTCTAAGATCAAAAAATAAAACTGTTAAGTTATCTATTGTTTAAATTTATAACTCAACTACTAAAGCCACTAAACCTTGCTTGTTAAATTGTCCGATGTTCTGCTTTATGTGGAGAGTATGAAAATATTTGCAAGATTTTATAACAGTAAGCGTCCAAACTGAAACAGTCTGAACGCTTTAATAATTAGGTTGCAGAATTTATCTGCTATTTAAGAGAACTAAGCAGGAATCATTGACATTGATCTACAAGCCTCAGCACATTTGCAACAGGCTGCTGCACATTCGCTCATTCTGCTGTCATCACTGATTGTTTCACAAGCTGCTGCACAGCGATCGCACATTTCCGCACAAAGAGTACAAGTACGTCCCATAAACTCAGAACCGCCCATCATCATATTCATACACATCATGCACATTTCTGAGCAGTCGCGCATCATGCTCATAATTCCCATATCCATATACGTACCGCCTTTGCTGATACAGTAAGTCATCGTTTCTAAGCAGATTTTATGACATTCCATGCAAGCATTGATGCAGGTTTGCATTTCAGTGGTCATGGATTCAGTCATCATCATCATCATAGTAAATATTCCTGTTTTCTCGATGAGTGCGTATAGTTCTAAACGGAAATCATGACAACATTAATTCCGACTATTTTCTATGTAAATAGGACGTTCAACCCTGAATTTATCAGCTTAAATAGTGATAAGTTTACCAAATTCTAGCAATAAATTCATCTAACTTCCACTGCTGTTTTGGCAGATTTTACTACCGAATAGTAATGGTAAAACTTTCGCTAGAAAAGCTTGATAATTCTAATTTATTAGCCTTTAAGTTGGATACATTAATGGTCGGTGATTTTTTGTTCAACCCTAATACAATCTCGGTTTATAACAGTATTGATTAACTTATATTACTCGCTTTTTTCCTTCTACCTTATGGCTGATTTTTAAAATAGAAAATAGTTTATGAAGGGGTATCGCGGGATTATTTAAACTGCGATTTTTTCCCCGCTGTTCTTTTTCGTCTTAAACGACAAGTATGAGCTTCATTTCATCGTTTTTACAAACAAAGCAACAACTTATTATCAGTTAGGTAACTATTAATGATACAGTATTGATACTGTTATATCAAAACTTATGTCTCGTACCATTCACCATAGACTGGTGCAAGATATCAGAAAAATAGCTATTGAAAGTCCTAAACCAGAATCATTATGAAATCTCTGCAACGTCCTGATTTATATAGCTGGTCTTGTTTCAATCCAGCAAGAAATATTGATTTCAATGGCTTTGCCTGGATTCGTCCAGAGGGTAATATTTTGATTGACCCAGTAGCCTTATCAAACCATGATTGGAATCATTTGGAATCTCTCGGTGGTGTGGTTTGGATTGTTTTAACGAATTCGGATCATTTAAGGTCAGCTAAAGAAATTGCTAATCAAACCTATGCAAAGATTGCTGGACCTGCTGGGGAAAAGGAGTATTTTCCGATTTTGTGCGATCGCTGGTTAAATGATGGTGATGAGTTAGTACCAGGACTGAAGGTGGTTGAACTCCAAGGTTCTAAAACTCCCAGTGAGTTGGCCTTACTGTTGGAGGAAACTACTTTGATTACTGGGGATTTAGTGCGATCGCATTCCGCAGGTAGCTTGACCATTTTACCAGATGAAAAGTTAATGAATCGAGATCAAGCCGTGGCTTCGGTTCACCGATTGGCTGGTTTGGAAAAGGTAGAAACAGTGCTGGTGGGTGATGGTTGGTCTGTTTTTCGAGATGGGAGGGCGCGTTTGCAGGAATTGGTGGAGACTTTGGGTATTACCAGCAAATGAACGGGGACATTATCCGATTACACCTATGGGTGTTGAGATAGGTCTATGGGAGGGTGAATGTCAGAATGTAGAATTACCTTGGTTAAGTTGGTGGGATTTAGATGGTAATTTATTATTGGATGCTGATGATGGTGAAAGATGTTAAAATCCAAAAGCATCCAATATTGTATCATCCAATAAAGTATAAGTTATTGGTTTTAAAGGTTTCTCCATCCATTTAGGAAACCAACTTATAAATAAATCATGAGTTGCTTCCCCAACTTGTAGCCAAAAATAAAAAGTTACTAATTTTTCATTTTCACACATTAACTGCCAACCAAAACGTTGATTCCAGTGAATTGGTTCATAAATCAAGGTAGAAAGCACATAGAAAAAATCAGCATTATCTATTTGAAAACGCCGATGAATTGAGTTTATTTTTTGTAATGCTTCTCGACCTCTCTCACTCTCGAAACCCCATTTAACAATCTCCGTTAACATGATAGAAGTATCTTCATAACGTTTTTGAGCACGATGGATAAATGCTCGGGTTTTATTCAGCAATTTAGAAATACTAGGGAGACAATAAGTTCGTATTAGAGCCACTTCTAAAGCCTGAATAGTATCCCAAGGAAATTTATATCCCTGCATCAAAAGGAAATTTATATCCCTGCATCAAATGGCAAATCTGCCAACAATTCCTTTCTGGATTAAGTTGCTGAATTAGATGTAGATTTTTGTGGCGGTTTAGCATTTACTAAATATCCTATTTATTAACTTCCATTATCTGCGAAGTTTTTAACCTATCCATCCACTTTTCTAGGTAAACACGGTTAGCATTTTGCTCAGACTGATTTTCTGTATCCATAGCATAAGGTAAAAGTCCCAAAATTGCGGCGGTAGTTACACAAAACATTGACTTTTGGAAACTCATACAAATTTGCACTCGCAAATCATCTTCTCCGCGAGGACTGCGACGATAAATATTATGTAAATATTCTGGTAAATAATGGCGCATATCTTGCATTAATAATGTGGGAGGAATACCCGCACTGCCAATAGGTAAAGGATCGGCATATAATGCACCATATTGAAATCGAGATTGATCTGGGGGAACTTGATATGCTTGCGCGTTTAGGGAAACTGTACCCAGAAACGGAGTTCCCCGGAAGAAAACTGCTTCTACATAAGGAACCGCGGTATCTGCAAGAAAGGTTAAACTGACTGATTTGGGAATGATTTCATAGACTTTATCCCTAATTTTCACATTGTATGTAATTGGTTTTAAAGCATCTGCTACCAAACCAGCTTTAATATGTTTTACAACTTCAGGAATTGATTTAATTTTCCCTTGGTCATAGCGGTCTGATAAAGTTAGAAATATATCAGCCATGACTTGCCAAAATTGACCTAATCCACTGTAATAGGCAGAGACACGCAACTGTTCTATTAAAAAGTCAGGAAATAGCTGATGTATACCCAACATAAAGGGGTTATTTTTCAATTTAATATTAATCACAACTTTGCATATATCAGCAAATTCCTGACTATCTAAATAGGCATCTAAACCGCCACCACCATGCCACATCATGGTCTTCATGCAATATTCTGCATATTCAAAATTAATTCTGTCATGCCACCAGTGACGAAATAATTTTTGGACAGAAATCTCGCCATCAAAATATTTAAAGAAGGGAAAATTTACTAAGAATTGATTTTCAGCAATATAAATGAGATTTTTAGAATAGGCATCTAAAACTACACCATAACTTTTAAGAATACCAACAACTTCTAAAACATTTTCAGGACTATCTTTAAGTAGTGCTTGACCGGTTTGTAAGCGTTGAATATATTCGACTAAGGGATGATTAACAGGTTTATTTTTCATATTAAGCATTACTATGTCTCCAAATTTCTTCAATAATTCAAGGGATGGGTATTTATAGATATTAACAAAGATTAAACACTGTATTGAATAAAATTATTATAATAGTAATTTTCGATACTTTCATTTATTAGAAAGAACGGCAATACCAGTTAATTTAACTTGTAAATAAAATATCATATACAGTTTCTCCATAATATGGACTGCTATTGAAGACTAGAATTGGGAATATAAAGCTAAACTTTCCCAATCTCTAGCATCCATAATTTAATTGTTGTTTGTCAGTTGATCTCAAAGTATTTTAGCTACTAGGTTTTGAGTATTTACCATGGCTGTAATAGTAGCTTCTGTCCAATGCACTAACCATGAGGGTTCGATACCGAAAACTACAATTAACACAGCTAAGATAAATGCAGGAATGCGATCACTCCAATAAACCCGTGGTAAATTAGTGACTTGTGCAGACAAGCGCCCAAAAAAGGCACGATTGAGGAGAATTAAGAAGTACACCGCAGTTAAGCCTGTACCTAGCATTGAAATTAGGGTTTGTACTGGAAAAATCTCGAAACTACCCCTAAAAACAATGAATTCGGAAATAAACCCTACCATTCCCGGTATACCTGCGCTGGCCATGACTCCTAAAACCATCAAGAAGCCGATGACAGGCATTCCCCTTTCTGGGTTCAGCAGTCCCCGAATAACTTCTAAGTCACGACTACCGGCTTTTTTATACACAACTCCTACCACTAAAAACAACATGGCAGAAATTAAGCCGTGGCTAATCATTTGCATGACAGCACCCAAGACGCTTAATGGTGTTGCTGCTGCTGCTGCTAACAAAACATAACCCATGTGTCCGATAGAACTATAGGCTACCATTTTTTTCATGTCAGTTTGGGCGATCGCACAGGAAGCACCAAACAACACACTAACAACAGCCCATGTTGCTAAAGTCGGTGCTGCATATTCCCAAGCTTCAGGCAACAAGTTCATCCCAAACCGCAACAAACCATAAGTGCCTAATTTCAACAATATCCCAGCTAATAGTACAGAAATGGGTGTGGAAGCTTCAACGTGGGCATCTGGCAACCAAGTATGGAAGGGAACAAGAGGAATTTTAATTCCAAAACCTACCAAAATTCCCACCAGTAATAATATTTGTGTCCCTAAAGGTAAAGTGTGGGTATTTAAGGTTGCTAGTCCAAAACTGGGCGAATCACTCAACCAAACCATACCTAAGAAACTGGCTAAAATCAAGATTCCCGATACAGCGGTGTAAATCAGAAACTTTGTGGCTGCATAACCCCGTTTTGCACCACCCCAAATTGCAATTAGCAAATACAAAGGTATCAATTCTAATTCGTAGAACAGGAAGAATAACAATAAATCCTGTGCTAAAAATGCTCCTATCACTCCTGCGCTTAACAGCAGCACCAGGGAATAATAAAATCTAGGACGCTGAATAGATTCATCGCTACTGTAGATGGCAATACAAGTTAAAAGTCCATTTAAAAGCAGCAATGGTAAGGATAAACCATCTATGCCTAGATTATAGTTCAGGCCTAAAGCATCTATCCACGGCAAAGACTCAGCAAACTGTTGTCCAACGTCCCCTGGATCAAACTCAATTGTTAGGAACACTGTCCATAAGAAAATTATGACAGCGAAAGCTAACGCTACTCCACGGGCTAGTTTCCCACTGATCACAGAAGGATAAAAACCGATTAACGCTGCACCCAGCAAAGGTAGCAAAATCAATGTACTCAGCATCATAATCAGTTATCAGTTATCAGTTATCAGTTATCAGTTATCAGTTATTCAGTTAACTGCTGCCTAAAAGGGCAATTTATCAAGTAAACCCAATGACCAGCTAATAAAGAACCCAAGAACGCTAATTACGATGAGGATAGTCAACATATAGCCCTGAGATTGACCGGAAATGCTGTACTTTAAACTTTGTCCACCAAAAATGGCAGCAAAGCCGACTAAGTTCACTATCCCATCTACTAAATAGCGATCACACCAAGAGGAAATCTTGGACAACAATGCTACTGCACTAACTATCGTCAGCCGATAAACTCGGTCTATGTAAAAATCATAACCTAGTAAATCTTGAACAAATCTCCATCCCAGAATTGTGGATCTTGACCAACCTTTATGTAGGTAAATTGTTGAGCCAATACTTACTCCTAAAACAGTAGAGGTAAATAAAGATAATGTAATGTACCAATCAATACTTTCCCAATCAGGTAGTAAGTACCATTGCTGTAGCATCAGTGGTAACAATAGGGTTAATATGGTCAAAGTCACCATTGGGAAAGCCATTTGCCAACCAACTTCGGGAGCGCGGCGGGTCTTTTGTTGCGGTTTACCCCAGAATATCAATCGGAAGACTCTGGTTAAATTCAATGCTGTCAAGCCATTAACTAACAGTAAAACTACAATGACCCAAGGACTAACGTTCACTAAGCCATCAGCCCAAGCCAACATTGCCCAAAAGCTACCCAGTGGTAACAATGTCACCATTCCTGCTGAACCGACGACAAAAGCAGTAGTAGTTGCTGGCATCCGTGACCACAAACCCCCCATTTCTGTCAAGTCTTGACTTTGGGTAGTGTATATGATAGATCCAGAACTCATGAATAATAATGCTTTTGCGATCGCATGAGTTAACAGCAACATCAAAGCCACACCACCTTGTTGCAAGCCCACTGCTAAAAACACCAATCCCATATAGGCACTTGTAGAGTGGGATAGAGCGCGTTTAATATCAATTTGGGCGATTGATACTAATGTTGCCCCCAGAGCAGTTACAGTTCCCATCACAACTAAAGCATTCAGCGTCACTGGTGAGAGTGCTAACAATGGTTGAATCTTGTACAATACATAAGCACCACCACCGACTACCAAAGAGTTTCGCATTACTGAAGCCGGATTTGGGCCTTCCATTGCTTCATCTAACCACAAATGGAAGGGAAATTGGGCGCATTTACCAGCAGGACCAGCAATCAATGCTATACCCAGTAATGTTGATGTAAATGGGTTTAAGTCAGCAGTTTGCACCCACTCGTACAAATCGGAATAGTTCAAACTACCAGCTTGAGTTGAAAGGACTACTACCCCCATCAACAACAGCAAATCTCCGACCCGCTTGGTTAAAAACGCATCTCGCGCTGCCGTTACTACCAATGGTTGCGCATACCAAAAACCCACCAGCAAGTAAGTAGAAAGGGTGAGAACTTCCAACAACGCATAACTTAGGAACAAAGAATCACTAATCGCTAGACCAGTCAAAGCTGCTTCAAAAAATCCCAACAACCCAAAAAACCTTGCTAACGACCAATCTTTTTCCATGTAACCCAGGGCATAAATTTGGGCTAACAGACTTAATCCTGTAATTAGCACTATTGCCCCAATACTAACTGGCGATAGTTCTAAGGCAAAGGTTAAGTTAAAATCCCCATATTGAAACCAAGTAATTACTAAAATTTCTGGATCTCTATTCCAAATCTCTTGAAATACAAACAAGCTATGGGAAAAAGCTACCAAAGTCGTCAATAAATTCAAGTATGCCGCAGGTCTTGGCCCTGTTCGTTGAATTATTCCTATGCTCCAAGGCAAGGTTAAAATTGCACCCAACAAGCTGTAAAAAGGTACAAACCAACTTGTGAAAAATAGAAACTCATGCATTTAAAATTTTCCTTGACGACTCAGCCTATAGGTTCTCAAACAACATTAAAACGATCATTCGCCTAAAAAAAGTTAATCTGGGAAAAATCAAGTTTTTTTTAACTATTTTTTCAAGAAAATTTAACCATAATTTTTACCTCAACATCCCGTATTACATGCTAATGAAATATGACTGTAAATATTTAAAAGCATTTACTTGTCTTCATAAATCCTCTAGCTACAAATTGGTATTTCTACTCTGAGTAAAGAAGTTTATATGATTTATTTGATAAACTTATATATCGTTCACTTAAATCTTATGTCTAAATAGCAAAACTTGAAGAAAGTCAGAGACAGTAGAATATACAGCCTGTGATTGACCCTCACCATATAGATAGGATTAGACCCAGTTATGAATGTTATTTTGGAAATGTGATAAAGAAATTATAAAGCATAAGCGGCCGCTCTAGGAATCCGTAAACTTTAATGGATTCCAGGGGCATATTAAGTTTTGTTAAGTTTTTTAAAACTTTTTTATTACAAACTATTATAGTAATTTATGTTGCCAGGGATGCCAAGGTTTCATATCCTTAATTTTAGAAGTGTTTTCTTCACTCAAGATCAGCATCCCCGTCAAAATTTTCCACGCATAGTATAGTACAGATTGCATTAAATTTTTAGGAGTTCTGCGATGCCAATTGCAGTTGGAATGATTGAGACTAAAGGCTTTCCAGCAGTAGTAGAAGCTGCTGATGCGATGGTGAAAGCAGCCCGTGTTACCTTAGTAGGATATGAGAAAATTGGCAGTGCCCGTGTGACTGTGATCGTCCGGGGTGATGTATCTGAAGTTCAAGCTTCAGTAGCGGCTGGTATCGAAGCAGCTAGAAGAGTAAACGGTGGAGAAGTGTTGTCTACTCACATTATTGCCCGTCCTCACGAAAACCTAGAATACGTATTACCGATTCGGTATACAGAAGCAGTAGAACAGTTCCGAACTTAAAAACTGTTTACACAAAGTAATGAACGGGGTTGGTTGCTTGAGTGCAAACACTTTCCCGGTTTGTTCGCTTCCTGTAGCACAAACCATCAACTTGATTAAAGGATTAAAATAATGTCGATCGCAGTAGGAATGGTTGAAACGTTGGGCTTTCCAGCAGTAGTAGAAGCTGCTGATGCAATGGTAAAAGCAGCTCGCGTTACCTTAGTAGGATACGAAAAAATTGGTAGCGGTCGAGTAACAGTAATTGTGCGGGGAGACGTTTCCGAAGTTCAAGCATCAGTAGCAGCTGGAGTGGACAACGTGAAGCGCGTCAATGGTGGACAGGTGCTGTCTACTCACATCATCGCTCGTCCTCATGAAAACTTGGAATATGTCCTACCTATTCGGTATACAGAAGATGTAGAACAATTCCGGGAAGGAGTTAACGCCATTCGTCCTTTCGGTAGAAGACCGTAGTTAGATGCAAATTGCCAAAGTGCGTGGCACGGTAGTTAGCACTATACAAGATCCTACTCTTAGAGGTGTAAAACTGCTGATGTTGCAGTTAGTAGATGAAAACGGCAATCTCCTACCTAAATATGAGGTAGCAGCCGATAATAGCGTAGGAGCAGGTATAGATGAGTGGGTACTTGTCAGTTGTGGTAGTGCCGCTCGTCAAGTTCCTGGCAATAAACAACGACCAGTAGATGCCGCCGTGGTGGCGATCATTGATACTATTTACGTAGAAGATCGTCTCATTTACAGCAAAAAAGACCAATCTAGATAGTCACCCCTGAAGGGGAATTCAAAATTAAAAATTAAAAATTCAAAAAGAAGAAATAAATTTTGAACTTTGAATTTTGAATTTTGAATTGAAGCGTAGCGACCGACTACTGACAAAAAGCTTATTTCAGGAGGAATCTCACAATGGTAGTCCGCAGCACGGCGGCACCCCCAACCCCGTGGTCAAGGAGTTTAGCTGAACCAGATATCCATCAAACCGCATTTGTACATTCTTCTTGTAATTTAATTGGGGATGTACACCTGGGTCAAAATGTGATTATTGCTCCAGGAACTTCGATTAGAGCAGATGAAGGAACACCTTTTTTTATTGGTGAAAATACTAATATTCAAGATGGTGTAGTAATTCATGGGTTGGAGCAAGGCCGAGTAATTGGTGATGATGGCAAAAACTACTCGGTATGGGTTGGTAAAGATGCTTCTATTACCCACATGGCGCTGATTCATGGGCCAGCTTATGTAGGGGAAAGTTGCTTTATTGGCTTTAGGTCTACAGTATTTAATGCTAGGGTAGGGGCTGGTTGCATCGTGATGATGCACGCTCTAATCCAAGATGTAGAAATTCCACCAGGTAAATACGTAGCATCTGGCTCGATAATTACTACGCAGCAGCAAGCTGACCGATTACCAGATGTACAAGCTCAGGATCAGCAATTCGCTCACCACGTTGTGGGGATAAATCAGGCTTTGCGGGCTGGTTATCGCTGTGCAGAGGATCTTAAGTGTATTGCCCCGATTCGGGACGATCTTAATCTATCTTGGGTTAAATCTTATACAAGTATTACTGTTGACGAATTGGAAAGGAGTAGTGAAGTGGCAAGCAAATTGGGTGCAGAAATAGTAGATCAGGTACGTTATCTACTGAATCAAGGTTTTAAAATAGGAACTGAACACGTAGACCAAAGAAGGTTTCGTACAGGCTCTTGGCAAAGCTGCCAGCCTATTGAAACCAGATCATTAGGAGAAGCGATCGCAGCATTGGAATCTTGTCTAATAGACCACAGTGGCGAGTACGTGCGTTTGTTCGGCATTGACAACGGCAGAAAACGGGTATTAGAAACTATTATCCAACGTCCTGATGGTGTAGTAGCTACAAGTATATCTAGTTTTAAAACTCCTGCTGCATATTACAGCAGCTACAACGGTAATGGTAACGCTAACGGTGCAGTTGCTAGTGGCAGCCTCAGTGCTGAAACAGTGAACCAAATTCGCCAACTCTTGGCGAATGGTTACAAAATTGGTACAGAGCATGTGGATGAGCGCCGCTTCCGTACAGGCACTTGGCAAAGCTGTAACCCTATTGAGGCAACCTCAGCTAATGATGTAGTTGCTGCTTTGGAAGAATGCATCACCTCTCATCAAGGCGAGTATGTGCGGTTAATTGGCATTGACAGCAAAGCCAAACGTCGCGTATTGGAAGCAATTATCCAACGTCCTAACGGTCAAGTAGTATCCTCCGGTAGTGCTAAAACATCAGGTGCTTTATACAGTGGTGCAACTGCAACTGGCACTACAACCAGCACCCGCTTGAGTGCCGAAGTAGTAGACCAACTGAAACAGTTGTTAACAAGTGGTTTTAAGATTAGCGTTGAACACGTAGACCAACGTCGTTTCCGTACAGGAACTTGGGCAAGCTGCGGTCAAATTCAGGCTACATCTGAAAGAGATGCGATCGCTGCACTAGAAGCTGTTATATCTGAATATGCAGGTGAATACGTGCGTTTAATCGGAATCGACCCCGCAGCCAAACGCCGCGTGTTGGAAGCAATCATCCAACGTCCATAATTTAGGTGACAGGTGACAGGTGACAGGTGACAAAAATTCAGGAATAAGGGAAAAAAGAGAAGAATTCCCAATCCCCAATCCCCAATCCCCAGTCCCCAGTCCCCAGTCCCCATCTCAAATTAATTTTCAATACTCATTCTTCCGGCTTCCGAGGTAATAAATTCCATGTCTGTGCCGTTGCTTCGCCTCAGCGACAATTTTGATAAGTATATTAGTGGCGAGGTAAATATTCATAAGAGCGCGGTACTTGCTCCAGGGGTAATACTCCAAGCAGCTGCCAACAGTAAAATTATTATTGGTCCTGGGGTCTGTATTGGCATGGGGTCAATTCTCCAAGTCAATGAGGGTATCCTAGAAGTAGAAGCAGGAGCAAACCTGGGAGCCGGGTTTTTGATGGTTGGCCCTGGTAAAATCGGTGCTAATGCTTGTATTGGTGCAGCTACAACAGTATTTAACTGTTCCGTAGCACCTGAACAAGTCATACCATCAGGTTCGGTTTTGGGAGATAACAGTCGGCAGATTGATCAAAATTTACAGGAAGAGCCAACTTCCACAAATACCACTTCTACAAATCCCCCAGAGCAACAACCAGAGAAAAAAGTAATTACTACTACTCAATTCTCTGCTGCGGCCTTTATAGATTTTAAACAACAATCTACTTCCCTATCTCCACCTTCTCCCACCCCTAAAAGCCAGTCGCATCCAGTTGCAGAAACACCCCTGGTTACTGACTCCATCCCAACAGAAACAACTCTCCCAGGTTCTCCAGAAACTAACTCTCAAGAATCCGAACCCAGTTCAGCTAACACTGAACCCAATAACACTTTTGGGACACAGATATATGGAAAAGGAAGCATTAACAGACTGTTGATTACATTGTTTCCCCATCGGCAATCCTTGAGCGACGAAAACTCTGACAATTCTTCAGAGTAATTGTTAATTGTTAGTTGCCTTTCTTTGCAAGTATCCTGGTGAATTCATGATGGAAACATACAATCAACGCTCTCTTAGCACCATCCAGGCATTACGTCGCCGTGACAATCTCAAGGATACTGCCTTGGGTTTAGTATCGACCCTCAGCTTTCCAGCTATAGTTGGAACCGCTGACATGATGTTAAAGTCAGCTGGAGTCCACTTAGTAGGCTATGAAAAGATTGGTAGTGGTCACTGTACAGCCATTGTCCGGGGTGGAATTGCTGATGTGCGTCTGGCTGTAGAAGCTGGCGTACAAACAGCGGAACAGTTTGGACAATTGGTTTCTAGCTTAGTCATTCCCCGACCTTATCCCAATTTAGATATAGTTCTGCCTATCAATCGCTTGAGTCAAATTATAGAGGATGGCAGTTACAGCCGTCTGAGTAATCAAGCTATTGGTTTGGTGGAAACTCGTGGTTTTCCAGCTATGGTTGGTGCTTGTGATGCCATGCTCAAAGCAGCAGATGTACATTTAGCTTCCTATGAAAAAATAGGGGCTGGTTTATGTACGGCCATTATTCGTGGTTCTGTTGCTAACGTCGCTGTAGCAGTGGAGGCGGGAATGTTTGAAGCAGAAAGGATTGGGGAGTTGAACGCAGTCATGGTGATTCCTCGACCTTTGGATGAGTTGGAACAAACCTTACCAGTAGCTAATTATTGGGTGGAAGAACGTCAACCCTTAAATATTCCCTTGAATATCAAGGATAAGATTGTGGATGCAGTGGCAGTGGAGTTACCAGATTTAGCTAAATTACCTGTAAAAGTTAAAGAAGAACGTTGGATGGATGAATAATGAATGTTGAATATCCAAATTATTGATTATTCACCATTCATCTTAGGTTAGAAGGCATTTTACATTTTGTGTTGTTTTCATGATAACCTCTCAATTCCATAAGTCCAATACCGCACTTCTGATAGCGAAAATAGATATTTATCTATGCTTAGACTTATAACTTGGTATGTGTGATACTACATAATGGGCTAGCGTGCAGTGGTACTAAATATATGTTTACGATATATGTTTACGAATTGCTATTAGAGGAGAATCACCTTGAACCAAGCGACACTGCACCAGTTGAAGGTGTTCGAGGCCGCTGCACGGCATGGTAGCTTTACTCGTGCTGCTGAAGAATTATTTCTCACCCAACCTACTGTTTCTATGCAAATCAAGCAGCTAACAAAATCGGTAGGGTTGCCATTATTTGAGCAGGTGGGGAAGCGGTTATTTTTGACGGAAGCGGGACGGGAGTTATTTGCCACTTGTCGCCAGATTTTTGAGACTATATCCCAGTTTGAAATGACAGTGGCAGATTTAAAAGGGCTGAAACAAGGTCAATTAAGATTGGCAGTAATTACCACAGCAAAATATATTATTCCGCGTTTGTTGGGTCAGTTTTGCCAACTTTATCCGGGAATTGATATCTCGCTGCAAGTTACGAATCATGAACGAATTTTGGAACGAATGATTGGTAATATGGATGACTTGTATATTATGAGTCAGGTTCCAGATCATGTAGATGTCAGTTTTGAAGCATTTTTAGAAAATCCTTTGGTGGTTTTTGCACCTGTGAATCATCCTTTGGCACAGGAAAAAAATATTCCCATTGAACGGCTGGCAAATGAACCGTTTATTATGCGCGAACCAGGTTCAGGTACACGCCGTGCTGTGCAGTCTCTTTTAGATGAACATGGCATCAAGGTGAAGGTGAAGTTGGAATTAGGGAGTAATGAAGCGATTAAACAAGCAATAGCTGGAGGGCTGGGAATTTCGGTTTTATCTCGTCATACTTTATTGACAGATGCTCACGAGTTTAGTATTTTGGATCTGCAGCATTTTCCCATTAAGCGGACTTGGTACATAGCTCACCCAGCAGGCAAGCAGTTATCTATTGTCGCTCGCACTTATTATCAGTATCTGCTAGAGGCGGCAAAGAAGATTGTGGAGCTAGAAGATATTGCTCTTCCAACTACTCCGGTTCCTAAACTTCCAGAATAAATTCTATACTGGAATTTTAAAAAGCTTAACGATAAAATCGGAAATCATTGACAATTCACCAGCATCACCATTAGATTCAGGTAACAGGTGTGAGTAATAACTGGTATCTGATGAATGGTAACTGATAACTGATAAAAATGGGGGGATAAATTGGTAATGACTAACCCGGAATTATCATCTTGGTGCAAAACAGTACAAAGGAAGATTTTTGCTGTCACAGTGTATGGTGACAAAGCTTTCGTGACAAGACGAGGTGTCATCTCTTGAACGGGAGAAGAACAGGAGTTATTGATTACACCATTACCTGTAACTCTGGAAATGGAGTCTGTGAGGGTAAGCGATACTGGTACGGTAGGAGTGCGGTTGCGGGGAGTAAGCAGTGATCGCATTTATACTACTGAAGCAGTGGCGGAACGAGTAGCACAGTTGACGAGACAAATTCAGCAGCTAGAAGCAGAAAAACGCCATATGTAAGCCCAAATAAATGCTTTGGCATTACAATCTAGTTTTATTGCTGGTTTAGGGGAAAAGACTGAAGAACCCTTTGCTCAGAGTCTGTAGCGGAAAAATTTGAGGTTAATTCTCCTTTACGTGGTTTCTTATAAGGTGTGCTAATATTCTTTCCTCCTT
>CAKZGI010000154.1 GCA_936914905.1 uncultured Trichormus sp.
ATCATCGCGAATTACTTCTCCTTTCCTTTCTTTCATCTTCTTGCTAAATTGGGATCTTCCCCTACAGTATGACATTTTATATATTTAAAATATCCTCTCAGAATTTTGGAGAAATTGGTTAATTATCAAATAGGTATTTCTGGTGTTAATCTGAAAAAACTGACAGCTGATAGCTGAGTGCTTACAAAAATAAATTTCAGTAATAAATCCCTGACCTTTGTAAAAAAGTTGGGTATCTGAGCATTTATGGTGAATGTCCTAGAGATGATAAAACTTGAATTAATTGATAATCTTTCACACTACCAAGAACGCGATAACTTTTAACTAAATCAACAGAATTAGGCGTATAAATCCAAGCATAACTCAAAGGTGGTAATTGAGAAACAGACTTCACTTCCTGACCATGAATAGGAGTATAAAAATTAATCAATACAGCATTTTTACCATCTAGATTCACAAAAGAGACCGGATGATTTTGGAGAATTTTCACAATAGATTGTTGGTGGAAAAATATTCTAAATGCAGGATTAAAATCTCCTAACAAACCTAAACTACCAGCCGTAGCGATAGATAGCCAACTTGTTATTAACCAACCACTTACCCAGTAACGAGCCGTAAGAAAATTATGATGAAAAAAGTAACGTAAGATCCAAATTAAAGGCACAATTAAGCAACCTAAACCTGTGACTAAAGCGACAATGGCATATTTCTTAATATCAACCAAATTCGCACCTAAGATCACTATACTGGCTACAATTAAAATAATGCCTAGAACACCAAAAGTATAGCTGATATTTCTAGGAAGATGGGCATTAATCTTATTCGCTTGTCCTTGTTGGTAAATTTTTGCTAACCAATCTAAGCCCACAGCAGCAAACATAGCGATAAAGGGATATAAACACAGACTATAGTGCATTAACCGAGTGGGAAATACAGTTATTTCTGTAAATAGAACTATTGGAAAACCTACTAATAGTAATTGGTAGTGAGAGATGGGTTTACGAATTACTGAAACTAACCCTAAGATGCTGAATAAAAACCAGGGAAAAGATTTTAACGGCACATTCCAAAAATAGTAAAGTATGCCATTACCTGGACGTTTACTGCTACCTAATTCTGCCACAAATCCCAACAAATGACCAACACTATCACCACCATAACGCTGCCAGTTAAACCATAACCAAACTAAAGTAGGAATTAAACCGACTAAAACTCCTAAATAGAGCATTGGGTTAGTAAGATGACGATGCCGACGATGTTCCCAAATTAGATAAGGTAACAATGCTGCTATTGGCAAACAAATCATAAAGCTTCTCATCAAAAAGCCCAAACCAAAACTGACACCGACCATAAAACCATACATAAGTCGATATTTAGGATATATTTCTGCTTTTAATAAACACAAAATAGCTAAATATACCAATAAAATCATTGGTACATCAGGTGCAGTTAGGCGACAATATTGCAGCCAGAGAAATTCTACACTCAAAATAGCTGCGGATAGGTAAGCTAATTTTTGATCTAGCAATGTTTTCGCTATTTCATATATAACTAATATGCTTAAAATTCCCGCAATCATACTAGGTATTCGCGGACTAGTATCACTAACGCCAAATAACTGATAAAAAATAGCAATTAACCAATAAAAACCAGGGGTTTTATGATGGGCTGTTTTCCAAGGTGCTATCCAGTCACCAGAATCAAACATTAATCGCGCTCTCCTCGCATAAAGAGTTTCATCATGCGCCATGAGGCTAGTTTCACCAGAAGTAAATAATAATAAAGGAATTAGCCAAATTAACAAACTGATGTGGGGAAATTGCTTCAGTAGGAGAATTCGCTGTTTAATAGCGACAAATAAAGGTAATTTGTACAACATTTATTGAATACGAGTTGAATATGTTGAATATTATGAGTTGTGAGCGCCTAAGTTTAGTGCTGTATTGAAAATAATGTAAATTTAGTATACGAAATTAGCACCATTTAGTGAAAGAATTTTCCAAAATAGAAATTTATGCTGTTGCGACCAAATCAACGCCTTAAGTTAGATGATACTGATGATAAGTTATTTTATGATTATCCGCGCTTTGTCACGCATATTGATGAAAGGGTTAATCAGAAGTTGACAGATTTATATTGTCAGCGATTTAAACCAAACACGCGCATTTTTGATATGATTCAGTAGTTGGGGGTCTCATCTACCAGAAGAAATAGAGTTTGACCATCTTGAGGGACATCGACTAAATGCTGAAGAATTAGCACGTAATCCTTGGTTTCACCATTATTTTGTGCAGAATATCAACTCACAACCTCAGCTATCCCTACCAGATAAAGATTTTGATGCTTTTGTTAACTGTGTGTGTTTCTCTGCAGTACATCCAATATCCAGAAGCGGTATTTTCGGAAATTCACCGCATTCTTAAACCTGGTGGTGTAGCTATTGTCAGTTTTTCTAATCGGATATTTTATCAAAAGGCGATTCAAATCTGGCGGGGTGCCTCAGAAGCGTCTAGAGTCGAATTAGTGAAGCGTTACTTTGCTTCAGTACCTGGATTCACTACTGCAGAAGTAATTGTTAATCAATCAACAGCGCCTAATTTCTTGCAATGGTTAGGTTTACCGACAGGAGATCCCTTCTATGCGATGATAGCTTGTCGCCTTGAATCATAAAGATCCTGGAAAATTCAGTAGCTCTCAATACCAATAATGATCAAAAAGTAAATTTTTTGCTACAAACAGTAAACTAGAGCAGATAATTGCCTCAAACCCCAAGCTTTGAAGGAGAACAAACGTGAGTTTATTCCGTGGACGTAGGCTTTTAGCCAGTTTGTTGTTGTCTGTTTTACTACTGACTACAGCTTGTGCTGCAAAAGCACCCAGTCGTTTTGACGAGGTACAACAGGAAAGCATGAAACAAAAAAGTGGTCAAGCTGTTGCTAAAAAGGCCACACAGGGCAACGAATTAAACAGTTTCTTTCCTGATAGTGAAGATGGCTATGAGCGAGTCTATACCCAAGAGAAAAAAGGTTTTGCTGAGGCGAATTTGAAAAAAGGTGGTAAGGTGGTTGCGCAATTAGCGATTTCTGACACAACCAGCACGCCAACAGTAGCATCAAAATATGCCAACAGCACTAAGAAAATTGACGGTTATCCGGCTGTGGAACTAGGTAAAACTCAAACTTCTATTTTAGTTGGTAAGTATCAAGTAAAGGTGATTTCTAAAGATCCATTATTTAACGCCAGTGATCGAACAGACTGGATAGAGAAATTTGATCTTGAGGACTTGGCTAAATTCAAATGACTTTTACTTGCAACTTCAGATAACAAACCATCAATTAGGAGATTCTTGTGAGCAAATCAATATTTGAGTTAGTTGATCAATTACCAACCAGTGGTTTAACTATTTCCATGTTAAATGCTTTAGATTTTATTGCTCCTGGTGAGTGGCAAAATACTGTTGGTTTTGTCAATACTATTAAAACCGTCACTGGTGAAGATGACGAGAGTTTAATTCAGGCTATTGGTGAAAGAGCAATTTATCTTTTTAACGACAAATCCCAAGGATATCAAACCGCTTTATGGCTTTATCAAACGGTTGATGGTACTGATAAAGCTTTGGGTGCAGCCGCTTTGGCTAATAAAGTCGGTGAATCAATTCCCCTATTGGGCTTTTTAAACTCCCTTACTCCCAAAGCTGATAAAGCTCAAACTATTGATTTAACCTTAAAAGTAGTTGCTGAATTAGTCGCTTTTTGCCAAATTAACGGTATTCCCGGTAATAGTATTGGCGATTTTGTAGGTTCTTTACGTGAATATAGTGGAGAATCCATGATTCGCATGGCAGCATTAATTTGTGTTGATGGTATCATCCCCTTGGGACCAGATTTCATCCAAAAATCCTTAACTATGATGAGTCAGATGAATCCTGAGGATTTAGACCAAAACTCTACTTTCACAGCCATAAGCAACTTGATCCCTGGTAGCAGTACCGGTCGTAAACTGGACTTTATTGGTCAAAGCCTTGATTCAGTTAAAGGTTGGATGAATGGCATAGTTTCTGCTAATGCTTTAACAGCACAGAAAGTTGTTGGTAATTTTCAAGGTTTCCTGGAATTTAGTGATGATAAATTAGACTATGTAGCGGCTTTCTTGGATGTATCTACAAATTACTATGAACACACTGGGACGCAAACTTTAGGTCGACGCTTGATTGAACGTGCAGTAGCAGAAATCTAGCTAATTTCTGAGCCTAAATACAACTTGTAGTAGTGCCGACAACAAATACAACACTACTACAAACAGGTTTTTTCTTAATTTCTGCTATTTACTTGCAGCTGTTAAGATACATTGCCACAAACAACAGACGTTAAATCGAATAATGAGGAGATGCTGACTGAATTTATAGTCGCGGTGAGCATTACTATGAAGCTATTACTTGAAGCGAGAACGTTGTTGACGACGTTGCTTATGTCTAGCTATTGCTTTGCGCTTCTCTTTTTCTAAAGGTGTTTCAAAATGGCGATTCTTACGCATATCTTGGAAAATTCCGGCTTTAGAAACTTCACGCTTAAATCTCCGTAGAGCTGATTCAATACCTTCATTTTCTCCCAAAACTACTTGTGTCATTCTTATTCCTCCTTATTGTGGTTTAATACATACAAACTAGAGTAAAAAATATCTCAGCAGAGTCTAACTTTTGGCTGCATCTGCTGGAGACTCTAGATTTAAAAATTTTTCAGAACAGGATTAATAACGGCGATCGCTACGACCACCACCACCGCCCCAATTTCCACGTGTTGAACTTCTAGGTTCACGAGGTTTCGCTTTGTTCACTTTTAAATCTCGTCCCATCCATTCAGCACCATCAAGTGCTTCAATGGCTGCTGTTTCTTGGTCTTCAGTCTCCATTTCCACGAAGGCAAAACCACGTAGACGTCCTGTTTCCCTGTCCGTAGGTAACTGCACACGGCTAACTTTACCGTACTCAGCAAAGGCCTGTTTCAGGTCGTCTTCTGTAACCTGATAGGACAAATTCCCAACATAAATCGACATAGTATGGATGGTCTCCCAAGCCAAAGAGTGTAGAGAGTTAGATTCGGAGAGACTCATTTAAAAGAAATTAAAACGACTTACTCAACCGAAAATAATCCTTATATCCTAAAACTATAGCACAGCCTTCAAATATGAACTTATGGTGAGTAACATTTCCCATTGACACTCTCCGAGAAGACAGCCACGGAGATTCTTCTGCATTCATCATCAAACTTGCACAGGCGAGGCTTGCAGCCTTCCGGTTTGTCAGTCACTCATGGGAGAAACCCGCAAGACCACGCTGGCTCACCAACTAAAGTAGAAGTAGAGTAAAAGCTTCAACATTAATGCTGATGCAAATGGTGCAGCAAACATATTGAGAAAAGTAAAGTCAACATTGGGATTAAATCTTGATGGAGTTAGTAGGACCGCATTGACTACGCCTTTAAGAGTCTGTTTTTGGACTACTTAAGAGTCTCCGTAACTTTCTTCCCATAAAGTGTCAAAAACTTAACCTTTTAAATGATAACAAAGGACTTAATTCCCTTGTTTTATTTTATTAAAAGCCAAAAATTGTAATATAGCAGGTAGTATCTGAATGAAATTCCTGAGTCAAAAGCGATCAGTTAGGATTAAATAATGCAAGTTCTCAAAAGAGCCATGAAACCAGAAAACTACATATCCTTTCTCCACATCTACCAAACTACTTGGGGGACTGCTGGCGATATTTGTTTAGTCCGTGAATCTGTAGCTAAGACCAGTGCATCAAAGTTCATAGGCCGCAGAATCCAACTAGCTCTCCCCAAGGGGATGGAACGTGATTACTTAGTGGGTGTTCCGGTGATAAAAGTTGCAGGTCATGTCGGTGAGGGGCATCCTAAAGATAAGAACTCGGAATGGGAAGCTTATGATTGTGTAGATCCGGAAATAGCGACTACTGTTCTGAAAGTTTGGGGATTTAAGTTAATTGAGTTGTAGCAGACTTTAGCTTAAACATTACAATGTTCAAGCTTAATTAGCTTCATTTATGATTGGCTGAATAAACTGGAAGCCTATATAGATCATACTTTAAGGGGTATTCAAGGTTTATTGTATACACTTTTTAAGTTTCGAGATTATTCTGACTCCTTGACAGACGTTCCGCTAGAACGTCTCTACTGACTACTACTAGTCTGTCAAATTTGCTGAAAATATTTCTTCAGGTAGTTCTGAGATAATGGTAATCATGAAGGTTATCTGGGGTAGAAGGCTATTATATAGTTCACTTTAGCAATTTTATGCTATAGAGGAGGAAGGGGGAGTGATCGCTTTGTGGAGATTTACAGACTTTCTAACTTCATTTTTATTTAAAATATTCGATAATTTTAAGAGGAACTTCCTTCTCTTCTACAGGAGAACTATGAAAACCACCAGCATTATCTGATTGGAATTCATAAAATTTTTCCTGATAGTAACCATAATACTGTCTACATTTGCTATTGCTTCATCTAAAACTGACTGAGTAACTTCATTACCTAAATCCATAGGAGTTGCCCTTCAACTACGATAAATACTTAGTCCATCTGGCGTATGCTTAGGACTAGGTAAATAAGGGGGACGTAATTTTTTAGCATGACTTAACTCAGTTAAGTTAATAATCTCGACTTCTTCATAAAGTTTGCCATCTTCACTATATTTTAACTGCATATAATCAGATTCAAAATTAGGTGCATTTTGTAAACTAATTAAAATCCCTTTTAAATATACTGATCCTGCTAAAGAACTGCCAGAAACATCTTGATGATTAAAATAGCATTCATGATAATCAAGTTCTTCATCTAAAATGGTATCTATAAATAGACTCTTATTCATCAATTTGATTAACAATAATCTACTTTTTTCTTTATCTTCTTGACTAGAGGATATTGCTTTTTACTTTAACCACTGTTTAACTGTCAGTGCAAGTGATATATAAAACTCAGAAAAGCTACTATGAGTCAGTATTTACCTTTCGCCCTGAATAGGTTCTAATTCCTTTATTTTTGCTAATAAAACTTCTATAAGTCATCAGCATCATAACTATCTTTAGCTTGACCAATAAATTAGTTGTCATTAATCAGGAATTGCATCTACATAAAGTCCATTAAATATTTTTCCAGTTAGTTGCTCGAAGAATCCATCAGGCCATCTATCAATTCTGCCATATTTATCAATATGTGGAGATACAACTTCTATGATAACTTTGTCAGTTCCTATTTCCTGACGTTGAAAATAGTGTAATTGTACATCTTCGTAATTAATTTTATGCCGATGAACAGGAAGATGAATACTATTTAAAACATGATTCCTATGGGTTTATATTACTACTTGAATACCACAACTAGCTGCAAGTGCTAATAATTCTCCCATTTTTGCTTTTCCTCTGGTATGAAGATGTGCTTCTGGATTTTCCAGTAAAATTAGTGAACCTGGACGAGATGAAAGTACAGATACAATAATTGCTAAGGTGTAGGTAATTCCAAATCCTACATTGGTTGCATGATAACGGTTACTATCTCCATAAAAATATTGTATATTTACTAAGTCTATTTCTGAAATAGCGTTAATCGCTATGCGAACTCCAGGACTTACTTCTCTCATCCAAGCTTTTAC
The DNA here is from genome assembly GCA_936914905.1 of uncultured Trichormus sp. Lineage (GTDB taxonomy): Bacteria > Cyanobacteriota > Cyanobacteriia > Cyanobacteriales > Nostocaceae > Trichormus_B. The sequence continues at coordinate 7,663 of CAKZGI010000154.1, forward strand.
CTGGTCTATAAGATCTATTGATCTTGCTCCAGGGTAGCTGAGATTTACTATGGGGATTGGTTAACGTCCAATGATATATAAAAAGTGTGTTGTATATTTGCGTTTCGTACCTAGTTGTCCTGGTAAATGTCCTGGAGAATTTAACATCTCATTAAATAGGTGTGGTCCAAAGTAAATAGATTTTGATTAACTGAAATATTTCAATCTTACTATTTCCCAAAGTAATAGAGACGCTAAATTCAACGCCTCTATGTAGTTTTCATGACTAAGAAATAACTATCCTATGGGCTTCACCCCCGCTAAATTCAAAATCAGTACGATCGCATTTTTAATTCACAATTGTCAGGTTCTTTTTGGTTCAATTTCAAACACATGGCAGGTTATATCAATTCTACAGCCTTAACTTCTAACCAGTAAAATTCTCACTATTAAGTATAGTTAAACTACAGTGCTATGCCTGTTACAGGCATAGCACTGTAGTTTAATATTACGCTTCTGGTTCAATTCCCACAGCACGCAACTGTGCAGTCAAATGATCGCTTCTTTGGCTTTCCTGTTAGGCTCTTTCCTCACCAGTCAACAACAAATTACCTTGCAAATCCCACCACCGCAGCCAGAGTAATTCGATATTCTGATATTCTCCGCCATAAACCTAACTCTACTCCCATAGGTGCAATTGGATAATCTCCCCGTTCATTTGCTGCTAATAACTGATATTGTCCATCAATTAATTCATCAACTTCTACACTTGCTTTATTCACTTCATAAATACTATACAAAGGAGTAAGAATTACTTGTTCATAAATCCAAGATTTACCCTACTAAGGGGTTTTATCTCGCTCTTCTGTACCGTCTCCAAAGACAGATTCTAAAACAATCACTGGCGCAATATATTCTTGCCAAAGTACATAATAACGTCGGATTTTGCCATTTAAGGCAGGTGGTACATTAGCTACATAAAACCAATCGGGAGGTTCTGCACTACGTTCTCTTGGTTCAGTAATACACCAATAAATACCTAAATCTTGTCCTATCAAATATTGACTATCAGGATGAAGTTCTTGTAATACTGGTGTGATTGAATCCATAAGAAGAATGCTTTGGGGATGTTCTTGCCAATTTTCCACAAAAATACCATGATACTCTGGGAGTTGGGTGTGATTCTGGGAGTTGGGTGTGATATGGAAGGGAGGTTTCTGTATACGGAGTATCTGTAGTCAATTTCATAATATCCTCTGATTTTATGAGGTCTGTTTTAGTTTAGCAATGTAAGGGAAAAAGGCGATCGCACTACACCTAACTGAATATGATCGCTTTTCCTCTTAACTAACCTTCCCCACCCCTGCTAAATCCAAGATGGGTGGGATTGCATCTTCTTTTCTCACTGCCATCAGATGCACACCTTGACACAAACTCCGCGCAATTTGCACTTGTTCCGCTGCAATATTCATTCCTTCTTCTAACGGCCGTTTTGCTTTCGCCAACCTATCAATAATATGTTCAGGAATATTCACACCTGGAACCATCCGATTAATAAACTTGGCATTTTTCGCTGACTTCAACAGAAAAATTCCCGCCAAAATTGGTTTATTGTAACCAGAGGCGATTTTATCCATGAACTTTTCTAATCTTTCAAAATCAGTAATTAATTGACTTTGAAAAAATTGCGCTCCAGCTTCTATCTTCTTTTCAAATCGACTTTCTAAACCTGACCAACTAGCACTTTGTGGATCTACGGCTGCACCTGGAAATAAATCTAATGCACCATCATTCAGGGTTTTATTATTAAAATCAACACCTTGATTCATCTTCCTAATTAACTGCAATAACCGCACAGATTCTAAATCAAAAACGGCCTTTGCTTCACGATGATCACCTACTTTTACAGGATCACCAGTTAAAGCTAAAATATTGCGGATACCCAAAGCATGAGCGCCCATCAAATCTGCTTGTATTCCAATTCTATTGCGATCGCGACAAGCAACTTGACAAATCGGCTCAATTCCATGTTGCAATAAAATCACCGAAGCTGCTAGAGACGACATCCCCAACACAGCACGGCTACCATCAGTAATATTGACAGCATGAACTCTCCCCTTAAGAGTCGCTGCCATTTCAATTGTATGGGTTGCATTTGCCCCCTTCGGAGGTGCAACTTCAGCAGTAACAAGAAAATCTCCCGCTTCTACCGCTTTTCGGAAGTTATTTAAAGCACTGGTGCTATGGGTATCCTGCATGGTTCCAATTTAATCTTGAGGTTTTCTTAAAGGGTAAAACAATTTACACCTTCAAGAGTAAACCTTAGAGGGGGACGGTATAGCCTAAAGCAGCTTTCACATCTGCTAAGGTTTGATTAGCGATCGCTTCCGCTTTTTTCCGACCATCTCTTAATACTGACTCTAAATGACCTTTATCTGCCATTACCTCCTGATATTTGTCTTGAATCGGTTTTAAAGCATTAATTGCTGTTTCTGTCAATAAAGGCTTAAATTGTCCCCAACCCATATCTGCACATTCAGCCGCTACCGCTTCCTTTGTCTTCCCAGACAGCAGCATATACAGAGTTAATAAATTATGACATTCTGGACGGTCTGTATCATCAAAGGTTAAACCCCGCACCAAATCAGTTTTACATTTTTTAATCTTTTTAGTAATTTGATCAGGTGAATCTAAAACATTAATTCGGCTTAATTCCGAAGGGTCGGACTTCGACATTTTCCGTGTTCCATCGGTCAAACTCATCACCCTTGCACCTTCCTTTCTAATCAAAGGATCTGGTAACTTGAGTACAGATGCATCCTTAGCAAATTGATGATTAAACCTGTCGACAATATCCCGGGCTAATTCTAAATGTTGCTTTTGGTCTTCACCCACGGGCACTTTATCCGCTTGATACAGCAAAATATCCGCAGCCATCAACACTGGATAAGTCAACAACCCAGCACTGACATTTTCACCTTGTTTAACAGCCTTTTCCTTAAATTGAATCATGTTTTGCAACCAATTTAAGGGAGTGATGCAATTTAGCAACCAACAAAGTTCACTGTGTGCAGAAACGTGAGATTGGACAAAGATGTGAGAGTATTTTAAATCAATGCCACAGGCTAAATATAAAGCAGCGATGGTGTAAGTATCAGCCGCTAAAGTAGCGGGGTTGTGTGGCACAGTAATGGCGTGTAAATCGACCACACAAAAGAAATTTTCATACTGGTCTTGAATTTCTACCCAGTTGCGAATCGCACCTAAGTAGTTACCCAAGTGTAAGTTACCAGTTGGTTGAACTCCCGACAGAACGCGCTGCTTACCCATAATTATCAGTTAGTTATCTCCAACACCGCTTTGTTAGGTCGCGGTCACAAAACCCATTTTAGTAGTCATTGGGAATTAGTGATTGGGGATTGGTAAATCTAACTTGAGTAAAAAGACCCAAATTCTAATGAGGATTTCGGTCACAGTAATTCATTTTGTTCTAATCGCAAAGGCAAAGTATATATTTAAGTTTTTTACAAAATTGTATCTTATTTAACACAAAAAGTAAAGCATAAAAATAGACTTTATCTTAGGTCTGAAATTAGGTTGGGTTGCAGTAGTTAATTCATTAATCTTATTTCCTTCTACTTTGTGCTGCACCTGGAAACTATAAATAATATTGGCGATACGATCGGAATGTGGGATAAAAAATTGCAACGTATTCTTAATAAACTAGATACTCAAACATAGCTGTTATTGATCTCTCATATCAACAAACTATGTAGTATTCTCTTATTTGTACTTAACCAAATAATCTTAGGAATATTAAGCATGCTATATCACTTAGATTTTCACGTCGAATACCCCGATAATATGACACAACAAGAACTATTTACAGTTTGGAGTGAAGAGGCAAATGCAGCTGGATTTACCTATCATGAAAAAAATGGGTCAAAATGTGCAGGTAGAAGTAACTCCCCTGAGAAAATATGAAGACTTTGCAGCAGATGTCAAAGCTAGATTAGAGAAAAAAGGAAAATAGGAAATTTATGGGTGAGATGGTGACAAAAAACTTAGTATTTAATACTTGGAAAAATGAGGATGTCTATCATCTCACCTACAGCTAGACCTAAGCCAGCAATGACTGTTAAGATCCAAAAAGAATCGCTTTGACTAAAACCAGAAAAACGCATTTCTAATTCAGCTAATAGTGTGGTTGTTAACGGTATTAAAAATAGGCTTAATAAGATTGACCAAATTGCGATTAAAGCTATGGATGCGCTTAAAACTAAGACTACAACTAAGGTTTGAGAACCAAAGGCTAACAGATTTTCTAACCAAATGTTAGTTTTTCTGACTATAGCTATAGCGATAGCAGCCACAAAAGCTCCCACTAACCAAGCAATCTGATGAGCTGCAAGATACCATCCTAGAAGATTGTAAGCCAGCCAAAGTAATGCTAAAGCAGTGACAGGAATCCTGTGGAAAAATAACAAATTCATATTTCCCATTCTTCTAATTATACTAGAATAACTACCTTATATTGATCAATATATTCTCTGTCTATTTTATAGACTCATTTCTTTATAATTTTCATCTATCTATAGACTTATTTAACAATTTTTTGTGCCATGGTTCATGAATTGGTACTTTTTAAATATATTACTTTTGATATAGATTTAGAAAGTTGCAAGCAAACCTATCGACAGAGATAGCTGAAGTTTTATTTTGTTACACATATGTTGTAACACATATAATTGAACTCTTGTGAAGAATCTAATTTTCACATTGCTGAGGAAAACATATATATATAGAAGGTAAATAATATGTATGTTGAGCAGATATTACAACAGAAAGTAGCAGCAGAAAAAAGCTTTCATCAGTTAACACATGGTCAAATTAGACAGGAATATGTCGCACAACAGGAGGGAATAAATATCTCTGATTTAGCAATAGCTTTAACTCCACTCAGCTTTGTCTTTATTTGGGCAATATTTTTGTTTATTTTGCGAAAAATTCGCTCTCATGCAGACAATAAAATAGCTTTTAGCATTAATAGTCTGCATCAAGTTCCTTGTAAAAATTGTAGATTTTACTCGAATAATCATTATCTTAAATGTGCTGTAAATCCTGACTTAGTCCTCACAGAAGAAGCTGTAAATTGCTCGGAATACTGCCCTAGAAAGGGTAAATTTCCCTCTAATAATTCCTTTTCCTAACTCCTGCACAGATGTTGTGGCGTAACGTCTCTACTACAGCAGATTGCAGATCAATGAAGTACAGAATCTAAATTAAAACCTAGAGGAAAAGAGAGTTTTACTTCTGACTCCTGACTCCTGCTGTAACTCTTATTATATGGCTTATGCTACGCTACGCTATCAATAAATAACCTTTTCAGCAGGCACTAATTAATTCTGAACTCCTTCTTTATATTTTGCTATCAACTCCTTGACTTGAGCAGCCACCAGTGGATGGGGATCTGTTTGTAAATGGGGGAGAATTTCCTGAAGAACGCGCTGGGAAACTACACTCAAGTATGAAATTGTTGCTTCCCTAACAAAGCCTGTAGGATGGCGCAAATTTGCTAAAATTTCCGCAGTTGTGAGTCGAACATAAGCAGCTTGTGCAAAGTGCAAGCAACAAGCTAAACACCAATCAGAAAGCAAATGTCCCTGAGATATCATCTTAGAAAGACGCTTTTTGACTGGCATACTTTCATTTTGCCAAAATCCCGCTTCGATCAGATATTTGAGCTTTTCCTGTTCTGGTCGTCGATCTAAAATGTTCAACAACAAAGACTTACAAGCCAAATTTACAGTGTGATCTAATATTTCTAAGCCTCTTGCTAAATTGATTAATGACTGAGATTGGAGATTGAAGGCTGCGGCTTGCATTTTTTCTGCGGGATAAAGCAACTTCAACAACAGCAATAACCTATCTCTGACATCCAATGCTAATTCTAGTAGTGAGCGTTTCAGCAATTGAGCAATAGTCAAAAGCCTCTCATTTCCTTGATAATTTTCTAGAGAGTCTAGATTTTGGAGGTCTATATACGCAGCATAAATTTCACAGAGAAATCGTAATTCTTGCTCAATTAAAATTTCTACCCTACTTTCATAGAATTGATCTACGACATTGATATTTTCTAATTTTTGGTGAATTCTTAGTAAGCTTTGGAGAATATAGTCCCTGGTATTACCCCTGGATGTTTCCAAATGTAGCCATAGAGTTTCTCTTGCTTCTAGTGTGCCGATTTGAGCAATGGTACGCCAAGCGCATATTCTCACAAAGTCTGGTTTGTAAATATTTGTGGTTAGTTTCAACAACATCGGGATGGCTTCATTTTCCAAACTCACCAAGCATTGCATGGCTGTTTGTCGAGTGGATTTGTAGTAGAGTGCTGCTAAGAGTATGGGATAGTATTCCTCCAAGCGGGTAGCGGTAATCATTTCTAATACAGCACAACGTACCCGCAATGAATCATCCTGCAATAAGTTGGGAATGTGAACCCGCAGAGCTTGTAAATAAACCAATTCTTTAAGTCCCGTGACTCCATTGATCCGTTCTCGTTCTTGTTGATGGGTGAGCATCCGACGCATTGTTTTGGTAGCTGTTGTTTTTTGTTGTTCTGTTCCCTGACGCAGTAGTAATGAAGCTGCGGTGGCGCGGATCAATGGATGGTTTTGTTGATGCAGGTATTCTTCTACAAGATTTAAATTGAGATTTTCTTCGGCCAGCCAAACGTAACGCATAGCCAAAGCAAAAACTTCTGGGTCAATAGTTGCTTGGGGTTGGTCTAATAATCGACGGACTTCAGGTACATAAAGGGGATTTATACCTGATTTGAGCATTAATTCTAGGCTTTGGGATTGTAGATCTGTAGGTAATTTAAGCAGTAATGGTGCTAAAACTTGTCCTGCGCTGGGGAGATCGATTTGGGCCAAAAGTTGTAAGCAAGAGCTTTTATCGGCTGTAGTTCCTGTTTGTACCAAAGCTTTAACTATTCCCTGTTGGAAGGCTCGCAAACCCACAGTTGCGGCACTCAGTCCACCCCGTTCTGCACTTAAAACTAATACGTCCACATAGCGTGATCGCAATTCCCAAACAACTTTTAAACAGGTGGCCGCAACGATGACTGTTTCACCTATTAATACCCACTTTTGCAGTGATTGAGGGACAAATTGATCAATCAGCGATACACTACCAAAAATGACTAATCCCGTCAAACCAGAGGCGATAGCTTCGGCTGTCCCACTGGATAAAGCTTGCATCCGGCTACGAATTCGCTCAGGAATAGGTTGATAAAGTGCCGGACCGCTACTAATCACAAAGGTATAACGCAAGAGTTCATCACAGAACTTGAGACTGATTAAACCCCAAAAAAATCCAGGCTCTTCAATCGCTGGAAATAAGTTCAAAACGGAGATTGCACCTGGTAATAAAAAGCCCACAGTAATTGGTAAAAGTGCGGCTGTGAAAAATACTCCTACCTTTTCAATCAATCGGCTAGAAATAAACCATTGCGTAACTAATTCACACAGTCCTACAATGCCACCAAACACCCCTAAAAAGCTGGCTAGTTGTTGTTGACCTAAACTAGAATTCAGTTCGCGCAAATACTGAAAATCTATTAACAAGCCAATCACTTGTAACAGTGCAAAAAATGCAAACAACTGCCAAACATAGCGTTTTAGAGGTGTTTCTAAGCGGCGATGACGAGAAGCTTGTTCTTCCGTAATCTCCCGTTGTGGCGTATGGGGGAAAGCTGTCGGATATTTATAGGTTAAATAAAATAAAATTCCTGAGCCGAATAAAATGACAAAACAGGCGATGAGAACAACTGTATTTAGGTTGGCGAATTTGAGTAACCAAGGCAAACTAAAGCCACTGATCACATCAGCTACTAATATGCCACTACTGACTAATGGGTAGGTGCGCTTAATCTCGCGAATGTTGAATAGTTGGTTGGCAACAATAGATGTGTTGAAGTCATTGACCACATAGCAGGCATCTACCCATAACCTGAGGAGAAAGATGATAATGACTGCTAGGTAGGGAATATTTATCCCTCCATACAAAAACACTAACAGAAATAATGGTACCACCATGCCCGGTGTGATCGCCACAATCACCGCACGTAAGGGAAAAACCTTTTGTAACCAAGAATATAAAACTACCAGTCCAGCACCTGTCACCGCACTGGCAATATAAATCCAAGGTAGTTTTCCCGCACCATATTGATCCAAAAACAGAGCTACAGTGCTATCCTCTGCCCATCGCAATCCCACAGATACAATCGTGTAGAAGGCAAACATCGTCCAAGTGCGTTCTAACTCCTCTGGTCGGAGATTCACCCACTTAAGCATTTGTGCCAAAGCGCCTCTATTGGGAGTCAACCAGTGATTTTTCAATTCCATGTAATTTTAATTTCTGAGGTGTGAAACAGTTCATCACAGCACAACAGCTAAGTAATTAGGATAACAGTTACTGAACAGTTACTGAATGGCAAAAGTCCTGAACAACTGAGTATTATCTTTCCCACTCAGGTGTCAGGACTATCATCTTGAAATAAATTTACAGTCAGGGAATGGTGATTGGGGACTGGGGATTGGGGACTGGGAACTGATTATTCTTCACCAATTTCTCCTAATTCCCTAAACCCTAAAACCTAAACCCTTGACCCTTTAGCTTCTTACTTCTTAGGTGAAATCAGCATCATCATATTTCGGCCTTCTTTCTTTGGCGCTTGCTGCACCTCACCAAAAGATTCTAAATCAGTAGCCATCCGTTTAAGCAACTCCTCAGCTAAGTCACTGTGTTGGATTTCTCGACCCCGGAACATCACGGTAGCTTTGACTTTATCACCATCTTTGAGGAAGCGTTCTGCTTGTTTGACGCGCACATTATAGTCATGTTCTTCTATCTTGTAGCGCATCTTCACTTCCTTCACATCAGCCGTGTGCTGCTTCTTCCGGGCTTCCCGCGCCTTTTTCTCCTGCTCAAACTTATATTTCCCATAGTCCATGATTCGACATACAGGCGGGTCAGCCTTGTCACTGAGTAGCACCAAGTCTAGCTCTTTTTCTTCCGCTAGTTGTAGTGCTTCCTGTGGTGGCATAATACCCAGTTGGGCACCATCAGTATCAATGACCCGAATTTTCGGGAAGCGAATGCGTTCGTTAATTTGGGGCAGATCGCGAGTTCTTTTTTTCTCAATCACAGGCATTATGATTTTTGGGAGCTCTTTAGTTAAAGATTTGGCTTGATCTTAGTTTACTTGGTTTTATTTTCTATGCCCATAGAGGCAAAATACGGAAATGACTCAAAACTTAAAAATGAGTCGATATCTTTAGGGTAACTAATCCATACAATATTTCGTTAGTCTAGTTGCATTTTTGATTCTACCCACTTTGATTAGATTTCCCTACAATAGTTAATCTAAATTACACAAACTTAGCTAAGGTTAATTATTATTACAATAACTCATTCATATATTGACTTTTTTCAAAAAAAATAAATCTAAAAAAGGGTGTAGGGGAGAAAATCAATAATTACAAATTACGACGTGGAGGGATGCATGAAGACTCCGGTAAATTGGCAGCAGCGGCTTGGGAATCAAAGAGACTGGGTTTGGCGAGGTTGGCAAATCCGTTATACCTACATTCGCTCTGAATATAGTTCAGTTCAGCGAATATTCCCACAGCCACAGGAAATTGAGGACAAGAAAAAAAACTTATCAGACAAGGATTTTATCATTCCTAGTCAAAAGCAGCCAAACACAACACCTTTAATCTTGCTACATGGTTTTGGTGCTTCCATTGGTCATTGGCGACATAATTTAGAGGTTTTGGGTGAATATCACACAGTTTACGCTTTAGATATGCTAGGTTTCGGCGCTTCCGAAAAAGCACCAGTTAATTACAGCGTTGAACTTTGGGTAGAACAGGTTTACGAATTTTGGCAAACATTTATCCGCCAACCGGTCATATTAGTAGGCAATTCTATCGGCTCACTAATCGCTTTAGTGGCTGCTGCTATCCATCCTGATATGGTGCAGGGGATAGTAATGATGAGTTTACCAGATCCCACTTTAGAACAAGAAGCCCTGCCTACATTTCTACACCCAGTAGTTAGAGGAATTAAAAGTATTATTGCTTCTCCTTTATTACTCAAAGCTCTTTTTATAATTTTAAAGCGTCCAGGTGTACTAAGATGGTGGGCTAGTCTTGCTTATTCTAGTCAAGAAGCTATTACAGATGAACTCATAGAAATTTTAGCAGGGCCACCTCAAGATAGAGGCTCTACTCGCACTTTTATTGCCCTCTTCAAGGCCTCAATCGGTGTAGATTTTAGTCCCAGCGTCAAGGAAATATTGCCAAACTTAACAATTCCGATGCTATTAATTTGGGGACAAAAAGATCGATTTGTTCCTCCAATTCTAGCCAGTGAATTTGCCCGCTATAACAACAAACTAGAACTTCTGTATCTGGAAGATGTGGGTCACTGTCCCCATGATGAATCCCCAGAACAGGTAAACAAAGCAATTTTAGATTGGATTCAGAGAAATAAGTAACAGGAAACAGGGAATAGGAGCAATTTTTTGAATTACAAATTACGAATTACGAATTACAAACTGCACTAGTCAATAGTGACTTGAGTCGTGTCCACAGATGTGGCGCCATTTACAGAATTAGCGACAGATATCATCTTATTGAGAATATTCTGACTGGGAACTTTGCCTTTTAACACCACAATACTTCCTGTCTGAGCAACCCAGAGGGTATTTACATCATCAAGTTGAGGATCTTCATCAAAAGCCAATGTTACCCGCTTAGCTAAACCACTTTGGTCATATTCTCCGTTCAGTCCTAGACGTTCTGGTGGAATTTTTTCCGTAGCTGTAGTTCTAGCCTGAGATATTTGGGGAGTTGGATTTACTTGTGCATTTTCCGGTTTTTCCAGTCCAAACAGTCTTTTTAGCCAACCCATAAACAATTTTTTCCTAGTTATAAGGTTTCTCACATCAGTATAAAGGCTTGAAGAAAAAGTAACATCTACCGCTGAAGGGATATTTAATCACTGTAAGTAAGTGGGCGTTAAAAATTGTCGTTATGACAAGGCAAGAGGTGAACCAGCGGGGTCTTGGGGAGGCACTGCGGTGGAA
>CAKZGI010000155.1 GCA_936914905.1 uncultured Trichormus sp.
CTACCCTTCTGGTGTATAGATATTATTGGCACTCTTACACCTTATTTAATCCACTCCCCTAAGGGAAGAAATCAGCGCCGTTAGGGCTCCACCTGCTACTGTGATATTCACTGGGGTAGCACCTCCCTTTCCCAGTGAACCCAAGAAGTAGACTAAAATCGCTGTGATTCCCGCACCCAAAAAGGCCGCAACAGTAAAAGTCCCAACGGATGAAGTACCGGACACAAAAATTACTATAACTACGGACAGTGCTGCCTCGGACTCGATACCCAAAATACCTGGATCTGCTGAAGGGTTGCGTCTTAAACCTTGCATTAATGCTCCAGATACTGCCAAGGCTGCACCGGCTAAAATGGCAATGAGTGATCGCGGTAATCTGACTGTTTGAATCACCAAGTGTTTATATGAACCGTCAAAGCTAACAAAGGATGTCAAAATCTGAGCTAGTTGTATTTATGCTGCCCCCAGTGTGATACTAAATACTAAATAAATAAGTAGCAGTATCAAACACACAACTAAGCTGAATACAGGTTTACCCACCGAATTAATCAAAATTCTCAACTCCTGAACTATTTACGAGTAGCTATACCTAATTTCACCTCTTCTACCTATCGCACTTTATCCATTACCGCTACCACCTGTCCATGATTAACGGCTGCATCTGCATTGAGTATCACCATCAACGGCTCTGATGGTTCTACTTTTTCTCTCACCTGGGCGGCTAACTGATCTAAGCTAACTGCTTCTTTATTCAAGAACATCTTGCCAGTATTATTAATAGTTAATGTTACCTGTGCAGGACGATCTATTTTTCCCGTAGCTGCTGGAGGTAAGTTAATTGGTAAACCCTCGGAACAGGTTAAATACAACGTTGACATAATAAAAAACGTCAAAATTGCAAATATGACATCAATCATCGGCACAATGTTAATCTGTGCTGGTAGTTCCGGTTCATCTTGTAGACGCATACGCTTTTTCTCCTCTTTCGTAACGACGACGATATAGAAGTTCTAACTGTCCACCATATTCTTGAATCAAAGCCAATTGTCGTTGATAAAATCCCCGGAAGGTATTAGCAACAACAGGGGTAAAAATTTCCACAATTAACTCAGTAGCTGTAGAAACTAAGGCTTCACTAATACCGCTAGTGACTCCAGGGGCTTTTGTTCCCCCAACATCACCAATATTTAGAGAAGCAAAAGAACAAATCAATCCTAATACAGTTCTTAGTAGTCCTAGCAGTGGTGCAAGAGCAATAATGGTGTCAAAAATTGTATTAAACCGTTTGAATAAAGGTATTTCTGCCTGCGCTTGACTCTCCAAAGCCAAACGAAATTCTTCTGGATTTGGTTCTTCCAACTCCAAGGCAGTTAAAAAAATCCGTGGCATCGGTAAATCTGCATTCTTTCGTAGTGTATCAATTGTACTTACCACATTATTCTGACGATAGAGATTCAAGACATTTCTGAATACCAGTTGCTGACGGGTACTGATTGTTACCCAAAACTTAATACGTTCAACAATTAACCATACCGCCAATACAGAAGATAGTAGCAGCGGCTACATCACCACACCACCTGCTGTAAACAGATTTTTGATATCCATGTCCGATTTTGAAGCCCTTGGTAGTAGATTTCCTAACTAGTTCAGCAACTATAGCTGCTATAAGTTCTCAATTCAAATTAGAACAAATGAGAATATCTATCAATTTTTTGTGACATCTTCGGAAATGGATACAGTCTATCCTGTAGTCAGAATCGCTGTAATTATTTGCTGGTAAGAGATTATAGCTAACATTCATAAATACAAAAGCTCAAAGTGATTAATTGACATTTGCATATAATTTCTTTTAATCTGCTAAAGTCACTGAGAATAGATAGCAATAAATTATGAGTTTTTCCAGTACAACCCTAGAGCAGCGAGAAAAAGAATTAAAGACACTGACAACCTTTAAAGACACTGACAACCTTTTTAACCTATAGTTTGATTGGCTCGTTGACTCTACATATTGGGTTGCTGGCTTCTGGTATTGGCAATCTAGTCATGAAAGTGCCGCAAGAAGAGCCAGTAGAAATCACTTTTGTAGAGATTCCACTGTAAGAAATAAAACCTATAGAACAACCAGAAGAAGACATAAAACCTAAAGTTGTTGATAATTCACAGATTTTCACCAGTACAAATAATAATTCTGATTCCTCTCCGAGCGTAGTTTTGCCGCAACCACAAAAAACACAGTAGCTTCGTCTTAACCTTCTGTGATTCCGGCTCCGAAAATATAACTTCTCAAACCTTTACCTTCGATTACAGCGAAAAGTGGCTCTTCATTACATATTATGCTAAATCTCGTTCACAAAAACAATAACAACCTTATCATGCAATAAAAACTGGCATTATTTATTAACACTTTAGAGGTTGGTCGTAGATTCTAGCTTTTTGCCTTTATTTTTTGACGAAATTTCGATATTTAATTAATAGTTTGGCATAACAGGTACTGAAGAACCCAAAAAGTTACTCGAAGCAGGGAAACCCATCCAATGCAGTAGCTCAACTTTTCAAGACAGATTTTTACAGAAAAATTAGTCTGCATCTCTGCTACATTATTAAATGTACTGGAGTTTGGAATGAGCAGCCAAAATGATTTTTTCTGTTTCCTTCCAACTAATACACTTGTCAGTTACTGAAACACCATATTGTAATTCCTCACGTTTCCCTGTAATTGGTTGACTACCTTCATATAAATTTGATTCCAGCATCATTCCTACAATTGAGGTATTACCATCGGCGATTTGCTGAATTACATTTTTTAACACAAGAGATTGTAATCTGTAGTCTTTATTTGTATTACCATGACTACAATCAATCACTATTCTCGGTGGTAAATTTTCTGCTTTTAATTGTTCCTCAACTAGTCTGATATTTTCTGGATCAAAGTTAGGCTGATTTCCACCACGTAAAATTACATGACCATGAGCATTTCCTCTAGTTTGAAATACACTTACCTGTCCTTTTTGATTAATTCCTAAAAAATTATGTGGAGTTTTTGCTGATTTTAAAGCATTCAAAGCTACATGAATATTACCATCGGTACCATTTTTAAAACCCACTGGCATAGAAAGACCACTAGCCATTTCTCTGTGAGTTTGTGATTCAGTTGTCCTAGCTCCAATTGCTGACCAAGCAACCAATTCACTAATATATTGAGGGATGATGGGATCAAGTGCTTCTGTGGCAGTTGGTAAACCTAATTCTGCTAATGTTAATAACAGATTTCTGGCGATTAATATACCATGTTCTACATGGAAAGAATCATCCATCTCTGGATCATTAATTAAACCCTTCCAGCCTACAGTTGTTCTTGGTTTTTCAAAATAAACCCGCATAATCAGCAGCAGTTTATCTTGAACTTTTTCTGCTAGAACTTTCAATTTTTCAGCATATTCTATAGCAGCTTTTGGATCGTGGATTGAACATGGACCAACTACAATAAATTTTCTGATATCTTGAAAATCAAGAATATTTTCTATTTCTTGTCTGAATTTCAAAATTGTGTTTTCAGCCGATTTCGTTAAAGGTAATTTTGCCTTGACTTCATTGGGAGTTAAGAGAACGTGCGAACTTTTAATATTAGTGTTAATTAATTTGTTGATCATGGTGTAAATCTCTATCCTTGTGTAATCTTATTTTGTGTGTATATGTATACTATATACAGTATAGAGGAAAAATACCAGTAAGCCAATAATATCAGTATATTTAAATAATATAATAAAATTAATCGGTCACTCTAGTGAATTTATCATTGGACATAAATTATTAGCCTAAATTTCTAGTAAGGCCGTAAATTCAAAATTTAGATGAAGTTGCATAGAATCATACAATCATATTTTAATGACAATTACGGCAGATAAATGCAGATGAAGATGGATGAATTAATTGATTTCATGATTCTGTGCAATCTCTTATGAACTGGGTATATAGCAGGAGTAAGAAGTCAGGAGTCAAACTCTCTTGCTGTCTAGTTTTCAGTTTATATTCTGTACCTCATTGATCTTCAATCTGCTGTAAGTAGCAATTTACGTTATTAGCTGAATAATGAGTTTAATTGCATATAGCTTAATAACCAATTTGCTGCTGTTGCTCTGCGAGTTTGTCGAGGTCCAAACTCACCAATTTTGTAACCTTTAAAACCTAACTTTTGTTTGAGTATTTGCTTATTTTCTTGAGGAATAGAGCGAGTTAATTTCATGGTTGCGGGTCGAGATCCTAGAAAATTAGGTGGTTCTGGGTATTCATCTTGCCATTCTACTGCTACAGAACTACTATCCCATTTTTCAGATACGGAATCGTAGCGATAGCCTAAGTAATGCCATACTAATTGGTTGACAGTAGAGTCATCAATTGTATCATTGATGATTGCCCAAATTGTTTGTGTGTTGAGTGGTGGTAGGTTAGACATAAGCAAGTTAAAGTTTGTCAGTGGTCAGTTGTCAACTAATTGCATAAAAGCAAAAAACAATTTTACTACCTAGATAGATTTCTAAAGACAGCTTGATTGTATCGTTTTAGAAATGTGCTAAAAGATTTATTAGTTACAACCAATAGAAAAAACATAACCAGAAAAAGCAAAGTGTAGCTTTTTCCCACTAATCAATCACAACCCCCACCTCCTGGAGTTTCGATCACAAAAATATCCCCTGGTTGCATCTCTACAGTTGCTGTACTACCTAAAATTTCCTCAGTGCAATTTTGACGTTTTACCCAGTTGCGTCCTACCTGTCCCCCTGCTGCACCATTTAATCCAAAGGGAGGAACTAAACGATGGCTAGAGAGAATATTTGCAGTCATCTTTTCTAAAAATTTAATGCGGCGAATTACACCATTTCCACCCGAATATTTTCCTTTTCCCCCACTATAAGGACGTAAACTAAAACTCTCCACCTGCACAGGATAACGGGTTTCTAAAACTTCAGTATCAGTTAAACGAGAATTAGTCATGTGGGTATGAACCGCATCGCTACCATCAAAATTAATTCCTGCACCAGAACCACCACAAATAGTTTCATAATATTGATATTGTTGATTACCAAAAATAAAATTATTCATTGTTCCTTGGGAAGCAGCCATCACAACTAAAGCACCATATAAAGCATCAACAATGGTTTGCGAAGTTTCTACATTACCTGCTACTACTGCAGCTGGATAAGTTGGGTTTAACATACAACCTTCAGGGATAATAATTTCTAAAGGTTTGAGACAACCTGCATTGAGAGGAATATTATCATCAGCTAAAGTCCGAAATACATATAAAACCGCAGCTTGAGTTACAGCTTTGGGAGTATTAGAGTTACTATGTAATTGTGAAGATGTGCCTGTAAAATCAATTTACGCACGACGATTATCCCGTTCAATTGTTACCGCTACTTGGATTCTTGCACCGCTATCCATTTCATAAATAAATGAACCATCTTTCAAAATATCAATTGCGCGTCTGACTGATTCCTCCGCATTATCTTGGACAAACTGCATATAAAGATTAACTGTTTCTAGTTGATATTGATTGACCATTTTCACAAGTTCTTGAACTCCCCTTTCATTAGCAGCAATTTGGGCTTTAAAATCGGCAATATTTTGCTCAGGATTACGACTAGGATAAGGATGATTTAATAAGAATTCTCTTACTGCGGCTTCTTGAAATTCTCCCTGTGCAACTAAGAGGAAATTATCAAAAATAATTCCTTCTTCTTCTACTGTGGTACTGTGAGGAGGCATAGAACCGGGAGTAATACCACCAATATCCGCTTGGTGCCCACGGGAAGCAACGAAAAAAAGGGGACGGGGAATATTTTCGCTCCTCTCTAAAAAGACGGGGGTAATGGCTGTGATATCAGGTAAATGTGTTCCACCATTATAGGGGTTATTTGATAAATACACACTTCCTGGTTTGATATTGTAGCCTTGAGCATTTATTAAACTGCGGACACTTTCACTCATTGAGCCTAAGTGTACAGGAATATGAGGAGCATTAGCAACTAATAAACCAGAAGCATCAAAAATAGCACAGGAAAAATCTAGACGTTCTTTAATATTGACTGATGCTGCTGTATTATGCAAAATAATTCCCATTTGTTCTGCGATGAACTGATAGAGATTTTTAAAGATTTCTAAACGGACTGGATCTGGTTGAGATGTGGTGTACATTTTTACCATATTTTCAACTTAAAAATAAACGTTAGTTTGCTTTCCTTTGCATCAACCCAACCTACTTTTCCAGGTGTTTTTAAATCGTATCTGGGTTAATATTTAATTCCCGCAATTCTGCTGATCAACGTTCTTCTCTCTGAGTTTCCTGCTCTGCTCTTTGTGCTTCACGTTCTGCTCTTTTAATTTCTAATTCTGAGGTTTCCTCAGGTGTGGTTACGAAATTTACTTCTAGTGTGAAATAACGTAATAAACCCTCATGAATTCCTAAATACAAACTCAATCGTTCACTCCATAGATATCTTTTTTTATTGGTTTCTATTGGTTGATATTTACCATTTATTAACTGAGAACCTACAAGTTATAATGTATAAGGGTCAAACCAAAAATATTCTGGTGTGCGGAAAGTATATTGATAAAGTTCCTTTTTAGATTCTCTATCAGTTTTAGCTATTGTTGGTGACAGAATTTCGACAATTACATGAGGATATTTAGCATTTTCTTGCCACACTACCCAACTTTTACGGGTTTTGCGTTCAGTTCCTAAGACTACAAAAAAATCAGGTCCCCGAGAATTTTCGTTTCTTTTCTGGTTAGGACTATAATAAATCCTTAAATCTCCCGCAGTATAGAAATCAATTCTATCTTTCCATAACCATTTAAGACATTTGATTAAGAGCAAGTTATGCTCTTAATGTAGTTCTGTTTCCACTGGCGGTTCATCACTATATAAACCACTGGTAGGAAAAATTCCATCTTCAGAGATATTTTGTTCATCTACTAATTTTTGAGTAGTCATCATGATCTGTTACCAAGTGGTTATGTGTTGATTTTAGCATTAATTACAGTAGCTATTAATCTAATTAAACAAGACGTTGAAAAATTAAATGATTACGCTTAGTTAATATGGCTTGCCAGTTAGGTTCAACTACAATGGTGCTGATTTTTCAACAATGATTACAGCACCGTTTATAGAATCTTCTGGTTGTAAATCTTCTTGGAGATAAACTGGTATATCATCCCATTTTTCAACAGTAAATATTTTTACTATTTCTACAGGCTGGGGTGTTTCCTCTACAGGGCTTTTACGAATGATGACTGGTTCTTCAGGAGTACCCATTTTTTGGATTACTTCTACAGAAATAGATTCAATAATTAATAGTTTTTCTGTTTGAATAAAACCATATCTCGATTTATGTTCAGTTTCAAACTGATGTTGCATTAAGGTCACATCTGACGTAAAATCAACTGTGAAAATTGAACTAGTACCCTCATACTTTAAATTAACTTTCTTAATTACTTCTTCTTGTAGTTCGATTTCTTCTTTGTGGTTTAATTCGCAAGGGACTTGGATTTCTAAAGATGCTATTAATTGCCGTAATTGAGGAATTAGTGCTTGCTTTAAAGGCTGTTCTACTCCGCTTACTCTGGTAGCTCTCACGTCAGCTAACCCCATTCCATAAGCAAAGCAGAAAGAACTCCAGCAAAAGGGTGCAGAAATATGTTTTTCATTCCTAAAGCATCAGCAATTAAACAAGCAACTTGTCCACCTGCAGCACCAAAACAACACAGTACATATTGACTGACTTCATAACCACGTTGGAGGCTGATTTTTTTAATAGCATTTGCCATATTTTCAACAGCAATGCCAATAAAATCCGATGCAACTTGTTCAGGAGTACGATTATTTCCTTTCACAGATGTGATATCTTCAGCTAATTGGGTAAATTTGTGAATGACAATTTCTTTATCTAGGGGTAAATTACCTTCACTACCAAAAACTGCAGGGAAATATGCAAGCTGAATTTTGCCTAACATGACGTTAGGATCTGTGACTGTTAATGGTCCTCCACGTCGGTAAGAAGCTGGTCCAGGATTTGATCCAGCATATTCTGGTCCTACACGATAACTAGAACCATCAAAATATAAAATTGAACCGCCACCCGCAGCGATGGTATTAATTGCTAATACGGGAACTCGCATCCGCGCACCTGCAATTTCTGAATCTAGTTGTCTTTCATATTCTGCTTTAAAGTGAGCAACATCTGTACTTGTTCCTCCCATATCGAAGGTAATAATTAAATCAAAACCTGCTCTTTTGCTAGTTTGAACTGCACCCACAATACCACCAGCAAGACCACTTAAAATGCTATCTTGACCTTGAAATTTTCCTGCGTTGGTTAACCCTCCATCGGATTTCATAAACATTAATTTTACGTTGGGTAAGTGACTAGCTACTTGGTTAACATAGCGACGGAGAATAGGAGTTAAATAAGCATCAATAAGGGTTCTATCTCCTCTGCTGATGAGTTTCATTAATGGACTGATTTGATTGATGGGATATGGAGATTTGTATAAATCCTACTTCTTGGGCAATCTTAGCTATTTGTTGTTCATGTTTAGGATAGCGATCACTGTGCATAAATACAATCGCAAAACTTCTAATTCCTGTGTTGTAAACTGTTTGTAAATCTTGTTTAACTTGTTCAATATTTACAGGTGTTAATTCATATCCATTAGCATCATATCTCTCATCTACCTCAATTACTTGTTCATAAAGCATGGTAGGTAAGATAATTTGTCTGGCAAATATATTGGGGCGATTTTGATAACCAATTCTCAAGGCATCTTCAAAGCCTTTGGTAATGACCAGAATTACCCTATCTCCATGTCTTTCTAAGAGCGCATTTGTAGCTACTGTTGTTCCCATTTTAACTATTTCTATAGCTTTGTTCGGAATAGGCTGTTTACCAGAAATTCCGATAATATCCCGAATTCCTTGGATAACTGCATCTTCATATTGTTCAGGATTTTGTGATAATAATTTATAGAGTATTACTCATTCATGGTTAGGCACAGGCACAATTAAAAAACGTTCTGTATAATTTAAGAGTCTGTTTATTATTGTCTGATTCTTGGTGACAGCAACAATATCTGTAAATGTGCCACCTCTGTCTGCAAAGATCTTCAACATTTTAGCCTATACAGATATCGTTAAATACTGAAACAAAGTAAAAAGCTCTACACAAATATCTTTGACTATATCAGGCGCGATTTGATATTCTGTCGCCCAGCCGCTGTAAGCCCAATTTCCACAATAGCTATAATAAGCATCTACTTGAGTTATTTCGTCCCAAATTGAATGAAATTCTATGTGATCTAATTTGTAGGGGGCGCTAAAACTAAAAGTACCATCTTCAGATGATTGTTGCCAAAAACATACTTTCAACATCCCATCTACTAATGACTCTGCATTAGGTATGAATATTTTAAATCCTTCAAACATTTTTTCGCACCATAATTCCGCTTCACTTGTATTTTCAGGGAAATACTTTCTGACAATTTCCGAAATTTTTACCAAATATTGGCGCACTTCAAAATTGCCAAGTAAGAATTTTTCACAGTCAGATAAGTTTCTGTGCATTTTGTTGGTATTTGGATGAGTTTTGACTAAGGGGTTTTTATTATAGCAATTTGATGTGATTTTTGATAGCTGGCGTGGGTAGGAAAGTGGAGAGGCAGGGGTGTAGGGAGTTTTTCAGTACAAAGCCCAGGAGATTTTCACAAACATCAAATATCATAATATATGAAGTGAAAGAATCTAATAAGCGGAAAAAGCTGATTCAGCCTACTTTCTTCTCTTCTGTCTCCTGCCATTTTAATTTGGGATTAGTATTGGAGAAGCAGAGGTACGGCAGGTAATATTTTAAGTTTTAGATTGTTTAATCCCAAATCTAAAATCGTAATCATTCAGCTATCAGCCATCAGCAGTCCACTTTTTCACGCCAACACCGAAAATATCTATTTGATAATTAACCAATTTCTCAAACATACTGACTCCTGACTCCTGACTCCTGACTCCTGAATTCTTACCTAAAATTTATAATTTTGCTGTCTCGTTAACGAAATATTTTTGCAAAATATTGTCGCATTGCTTTCCAAGAAAGGTGCTCTACAGTTGGGTTATAAAGTGCGCCCCTGGGATCGTTTTTTGCTTCTGGATTAGTAAGGGAATGAACTGCACCACCGTAGGATATTAATTGCCAATCTACATTGGCTTGTCGCATTTCTCTTTCAAAGCCTTGGACTTGTTCTTGTGGGACAAAGGGATCATCGGCTCCATGTAATACTAAAACCTTTGATTTGATATTTTTGGCATCTTCGGGGTTGGGGGTATCGAGGTTGCCATGAAAACTGACTACACCTTGAATATTGGCACCACTACGTGCTAATTCTAAGACTGTACCACCACCGAAGCAGTAACCAATGGCAGCAATACGTTTGGGATCAGTTAATTGATAGTTTTGTAAAACTTGTACTCCACCATTGATGCGATCGCGCATTAATGATCTATTATCACGATAAATTTTTGCTTGCGTTCCTGACTCTTGGATATTTTTTGGTCTGATCCCTTTACCATAAATATCAGCTGCAAAGGCAACATAACCCAGTTTGGCTAGTTGCTCAGTTCTTTTTTTGTAAAAGACTGTAAGCCAGTCCAGTCGTGAACCACCAAGATACCAGGACGCTTTCCCTTGACGCGTCAGTATAAGCCAAATACCCTTCTAATACTATATCACCTTACTTGTATTCAATTGTTTTGGTTTTAATAGCTGCCAATACATCCATAGTGGTAAATAATATAACCACAGGTGTAAACAAAACAGAAAGTAGAGTTTTCATTATGCTGTAAATACTAAGACACTCGTCACCCTTGATTATCCCCGTAAAGCCAACCAAAACGGCTGCAATCTCATACCTCCTACTTCAAAAATTTTACTTCTGCTTTATGGCTGATTTTCAGCAATTCATAAGACTGCCATTCTAGCAAGGTTAAATTGTTTAGTAGCGGTACATTATTAGTTAATAAATAAAAACCATTGTTCCGCTTATTCATCGGCTACTAACACAAAACCATGAGTGCAACTGCTATTATTTCTCAAAATCCTCTACTCCAAGGCTTTGGTTTACCTGCATTTGCAGAGATTACACCAGAACAAGTAGAACCAGCTTTCAGGCATCTGTTAGCAGATTTGGAACAACAGCTAAATATTTTAGAAGCTAATGTCCAACCTACTTGGGATGGTTTAGTAGAACCTCTAGAAAAGCTAACAGAAAGGCTGCATTGGAGTTGGGGCATCCTGAACCATCTAATGGGTGTTAAAAATAGCCCAGAGCTACGGATAGCTTATCAAAAGGTTCAGCCACTAGTAGTACAGTTTATTAACACCCTTGGACAAAGTAAACCTATATACAAGGCTTTTAAAGCACTCCGCGCCAGCGATACTTGGGAAACCTTAGAATCAGCCCAGCAGCGGATTATTGAAGCAGCTATTCGAGATGCAAAATTGTCTGGTGTGGGCTTAGAAGGAGAAGCGCGAGAGCGTTTTAATGCTATTCAGATGGAGTTAGCGGAACTGGCTACCAAGTTTTCTAATCATCTTTTGGATGCGACTACAGCTTTTAGCTTAGTTCTCACTACCAAAGCAGAAATAGAGGGTTTACCTAGCAGTTTACTCAGTTTAGCTGCCCAAGCTGCTCGCATTGCTGGAGAAGAATATGCGACTCCAGAAACAGGTCCTTGGCATATTACGTTGGATTTTCCCAGTTATTTCCCGTTTATGCAGCACAGCACCAGGCGGGATTTGCGCGAAAAACTTTACAAGGCTTATATTACCCGTGCTTCTTTTGGGGAATTGGATAATAATCCTTTGATTGAACGTATTTTAGAACTGCGGCAAGAATTGTCAGAGTTACTTAGCTTTGATAATTTTGCTGAATTGAGTTTGGCTAGTAAGATGGCGAAGAATGTCCCCGCAGTGGAAAAGCTGTTAGAAGAACTACGCCAAGCTAGTTATGATGCGGCTGTTAAAGATTTAGACGCACTTAAAGCTTTTGCTCAATCCAAGGGAGCAGCAGAAGCAGATAATTTACAACATTGGGATATCAGCTTTTGGGCTGAACGTCAAAGAGAAGAAAAATTTGCTTTTACTGAAGAGGAATTACGTCCTTATTTTCCTCTTCCCCAGGTGCTAGATGGTTTATTTGGGCTAATTAAACGCCTGTTTGGTGTAACGGTGACACCAGCTGATGGTCAAGCCCCTGTTTGGCATGAAGATGTACGCTATTTTAAAATCTCTGATAAATATGCTAATGCGATCGCCTACTTTTATCTAGACCCCTACAGCCGTCCCGCTGAAAAACGTGGTGGTGCTTGGATGGATGCCTGTATTCATCGCCGCAAAATCACAGAACTTGGTATAACTAGCATCCGCTTACCTGTAGCTTATTTAATTTGCAACCAAACTCCTCCAGTTGATCACAAGCCTAGTTTAATGACTTTTGATGAAGTTGAAACCTTATTCCACGAATTTGGACATGGTTTACACCACATGCTCACCAAGGTTAATTATACTGGAGCTGCAGGCATTAATAACGTTGAATGGGATGCGGTAGAATTACCTAGTCAATTCATGGAAAACTGGTGTTATGACCGTCCCACTTTGTTTGGTATGGCTAAACATTATGAAACAGGTAAACCTCTACCAGAACATTATTATCAAAAGCTCTTAGCATCACGTAATTATATGAGTGGTTCGGCAATGTTGCGTCAAATTCACCTCAGCAGCGTGGACTTAGAACTACACTACCGCTATCGTCCTAGTGGTGACGAAACTCCCATAGATGTGCGTCAACGCATTGCTAAAACCACTACCGTTTTACCGCCACTACCTGAAGATGGTTTTTTATGTGCATTCGGTCACATTTTTGAAGGAGGTTATGCAGCCGGTTACTACAGCTACAAATGGGCCGAAGTTCTCAGTGCGGATGCTTTTGCTGCTTTTGAAGAAGCTGGACTAGAAGATGAAGAAGCAATTTATGTTACTGGTAGACGCTACAGAGACACAGTATTAGCACTGGGCGGTAGTATGCACCCAATGGAAGTTTTTCAGGCGTTCCGACATCGAGAACCGAGTACCACGGCTTTACTCAAACATAATGGTTTGTTGCCTACTATCTAAAAACCGTTTTGGGCGGAGTTTACCCGCCCTTGAAGTTCGTAATCTGAAATATCCTCTTGTCGCACCACAATTACAGCAGGAGTCAGGAGTCAGGAGTAAAAATCTCTTACTGTCTAGGTTTCAACTTAGATTCTGTACCTCATTGATCTACAATCTGCGGTATGTTAGTGCATTTTTTTTATCTTCTTTTTTACACCCTGTTTCTTTCCACCTTAATGTTTACGAACAATAATACTTTTGAAGTAAAATTCTGTATTGTTTGGATAATTGATAGAATATTTATTTATTTATTTAACTTTTTTAGTAAAACTTAAAATAAGTCTAATTTAAAAAAATTAATTTAAAAAATTAATTTAGATTAAAAATAGTAACTAATATCATATTTCGTAAAGTTTATTAGGCTAACTTGAGAGTATGCTTAATCTATCGAAAGTCCAGTTGCAATTTTAAGTAACTAAGCGCAAAAGAACTTAACCTTTTATTAGTTTTTTGCTCATTGGTTAATTTGAGTTGTCATGATTAAAGACTGACGACTAAATACCAATAACTGAATCCAATGACCAATGACTAAGCTTTATTTGCGCCTAATTACTGACTAGATTTTTGAGCGAAGCGGAGAACATTAGTTCTGATGCTCAGTACTAGCAGCGAAACCCAAAGAAACCTTAAGAACAATTACGGAAGATGATACAAAAAATTTTGCTGGCTGTCTCTGGACTGGGACACGCAGAAGAAATGATGAAGACATTGAAAGAAATGCCATCTATTCTATCTGCAAAAGTCACAGTTCTGCACGTTGTACCCCCACAAAGCACTGCGGCTGCAATGACGGATAAATGGGAAGAAGGTGGCAAGATTCTGGCTAATGCGATACAGTCTTTGAATTTAGACCCTAGTCAGGTTTCTTCTATTTTGAGACAAGGCGATCCCAAGGATGTAGTTTGTCAAGTAGCTGAAGAAATGGATGCTGACTTGATTATTATGGGTTCAAGAGGACTGAAGCGACTACAATCAATTTTAGCTAACTCTGTCAGCCAGTATGTTTTCCAGTTGTCTTCTCGTCCTATGTTGTTGGTTAAAGATGACATTTATGTGAAGAGAATTAAGCGAATAATGGTTGCTTCGGATAATTCAGAAGCATCAACAAATTGCTTGAAAATAGCTTTATTTTTGTTGCAAGGTGTTGAAGGTGGTCAGTTGATTCTGTCACATATCAATACAGATCTAGGCGGAAAATTGTCAGGAATTACTGATATCAAGCCAGAAAGAAATTCAGTTTTGGGAAATGCTGTTGCAGAAGCTGAAAAACAAAATATTCCTGTCCGTTGTGTAACCAGTAGTGGTAAACCTGGTGAAGAAATTTGCCGTTTAGCTGAAGAACTGAATGTGGACTTATTGCTGCTGGGTTCTCCAGACCGTCGTCCATCTATTGCTAAGAAATTTGTCGATTTAGATCGTCTTATTGGCGCCTCTTTATCTGATTATGTGCGAGTTAATGCTGCTTGTCCGGTATTGTTGGCGCGGACTGTAGGATAAATACTAAGGGTGTAGGGGTGTACGGTAAAAATTGAATTGCCACCTTCTGCCTTTTACTTTTTACGTCTTCAAAAATGAAAACCCTCTGCACCAATGGTGGAGAGGTTTTTATTTCATCTCCAAACTCTTAGTTTTTTCCACCTTCTCGGCTGGCAGTTTGGATGTAAAGAATTATTAAAAAAACAGAGGGAACAAGTACAAACAAAATGCTTGCTACAAACCCCAGGTCATTAACTTGCATGGCAAGATCGCCTCTCTTTAAATTAATTTAAAGTCATTAATTTTAGAATAGCACCTTAGATGACAGAGTTATCCCAAATTTTCTGTTTCTGCAAATACTAATCTCCAGTTAATAGAGAAATTTAAGGCTTGGTGATAACGCTGACGGGTCCATTAACCATGGTTTGACAGGCTAAACGATAGTTATCGGGCTTGTTCTTGAATTTCCGGTTTTCAAAATCGGTACGGGGTGAGAGGTTTTCTAGTCCTTCGACAACTTCGACAATGCAGGTAGCACACTGGCCGTAACCACCGCAGTTTGTCATTTTTCCCAAGAATTTATAGATATCAATGCCATTTTCTATGGCTTTGAGTCGGAGGTTGGCACCATCTGCCGCCACTATTTCTTTATTCTCTTTGATAAATTTGATGTTTCCCATAACTGTTTCCTCTCTGAGTGTAAGTGTGGCTTTTGGCTTGTCTTTGGTCTAGCTTGTTACATTATTTTACTTAATGATGCTATTTTATTGCAAAATATTAAGATATACAAAGTTTGAAAAAAATAAGGTTACAAAAAAAATAGGACAGGTGTATTTTACCTGTCCACAAAATTGAAGATAAATTAATTTATCTGAAACCAACTGCTGCTTGCCAAACGAAAGCAAGTAACAAGAAGAAAACAGGAATTACTGGGAGTACATCTACCAAGGGATCCAAGATTTGGTAAGCTTCAGGCAGTTTTGCTAAAAATAGTGCGGCTTCCATGTTTGTTTAAATCCAACTAATCCAACACATCTTTCATAATTGAGAAGTATCTTAACATGGTTTAGTGATTAGTTATTAGTCGTTACTTATTGGGGACTGGGGAAGATGGGAAAATTACTTCCCCATCTTCCCCAGCCCCTAGTCCCCAGTCACCTCTTCATCTTTTAGCCAGTGGCCGAAGTCTGTAAGAAAACGATCACTCAAAATTGACTCGCGGATCTTTTGGGTGAAGCGAACTAATTCGGTGATATTATGAATGCTTAATAATGTATAAGCTAATATTTCTTGCGATCGCACTAAATGAGAAATATAAGCACGACTGAAATTTTGACAAGCATAACAAGGGCAAGTTTCATCTAATGGTGTAAAGTCTTCACGAAACTTAGCATTTTTCAAGTTCCATCTTTCACCTGATACTATCGCTGTTGCGTGTCGCGCCCATCTGGTGGGGATGACGCAATCAAATAAATCTACACCAGAAGCGATCGCTATGGCCATTTCTCTATAGGTACCCACACCCATCAAATAACGGGGTTTATTATGTGGTAACAGTGGGGCTGTGGTCTTCACAATTTCTGCCATTAACTCCGGTGGTTCACCCACGCTCACCCCACCAATAGCGTATCCTGGCATATCTAATTTTGCTAGGGCTTCCGCAGCACAAGCGCGTACATCCAAATACACACCACCTTGAACGATGGGAAATAATGCTTGATCAGTGCGCTGATGTGCAAGTATACAACGTTCTAACCAGCGGTAAGTGTGGTCTGTGGCTGCTTCCACCTCTTGACGGGTAGCGGGATAGGGAGGACATTCATCAAAAGCCATGATGACATCTGCCCCTAAAATATTTTGAATTTCTATGGAACGTTCTGGTGTTAATTTGACTATTTGTCCGTCATGTGGTGATCGAAAAGTTACACCTTCCTCTGTAATCTTCCGCATTCCACTGAGACTGAAAACTTGAAACCCACCGGAATCTGTGAGTATGGGACCATTCCAGCCCATAAACTTGTGCAGTCCACCACCTGCGCCTACAATTGCTTCTCCTGGTTGAAGATGCAAATGATAGGTATTAGATAAAACCATTTGTGCTCCAGTATCTTTGAGTTGGGCAGGGGTAATGGTTTTAACATTTGCCAGTGTTCCTACAGGCATAAATCTGGGAGTTTCTACAGGCCCGTGAGGAGTGGAAAATACTCCGGCTCTGGCTTTAGTCTGACTACAGGTAGCTAGAAGTTGAAAAGAAAAATTAGTCATTAGTCATTAGTCATTAGTCATTGGTCATTGGGTTGACGCTCCCTTTTCTTAAAAGCAATCAGAACAATCATCATCAATTTCTGCGTCCCATCTTGCTGATAGCACTTGATCCATCATTGCTTCTATGGTGGTAGCTTGAAAGTGCCGCTCGCATCGTTCTTGTAATGGTGTAGACAGCGGAATTAAACGCAAACAGATATCTTCTTGGATTAAATCAAAGAAAGATTCTTTTTCGGATGGCTGTTTTAATTCCAGGCAGTCAAAACTATTAATATTCAGATACAAGGCATTATTAGCAACGATTGTAGATCTTTGATGATGAACAAATACTTCCATTACATCCCCCTCACCTTCGCTCAGTAGCTTGTTGTATTGGGAGTAGATGTAGTGGACTCGACCTAAATCAGTCAGTAATCGTCTGATGTCGAGCTTATTGACTATAATGCCAGTGTTAACGATACACGGAGCGGGTATCCTGGTGTCGGGTAGATGATGACTCATAGAAAAATGGCTATTGAGGGAAGGTGAGTGACAACACAGCTAAAAAGTCAATTGCCTAGCTTTTTGACCCCTACTATTTCCAAAATATCAACTTAGTAGGGCGATCGTCCAACAATCCGAAGTCAACTACTTAGTTTAGATAAGTACAGGCAGAGTATCAGAATCTACCCATGATTAATTTCTGCTGGTCTTGCGAGTAATAACTTTGTATTAAGTTTGACATTATCTTTTGTATGCTAACTAAATTAGCATAACAAACTTTGTAGCTTAAGTCTCTATTTATGGCTGAAGCTTTACAAAAGGCTCGAATATCTCTGGATGTTAATAGTGTAAATATTACTTAAGCAATTACAGAAATCTAGCTTTAATTATACTTTGTATGAACATAAATAAAATGTTGTATTGGTACAAACAGCAACTGTTAGATTTGGTAGCAACTATAGTATTCTATACTGCTATTCCTCTACCGTATATCAAACCTTTGGAATTTGGTAGAGTAGCCTGTTTTGCCCCACTTGTAGGATTGATGATTGGGGGGATTTTAGGTTTATTAGATACAACATTTAATTATCTGAACTTCCCAGTATTAACTCGTAGTGCATTAGTAGTAATTATTTGGATTTTTACTACGGGTGGGCTCCATTTAGATGGAGCAATGGATACTGCTGATGGGTTAGCGGTGACGAATCCAGAACGACGGTTACAGGTGATGGCTGATAGTGCTACGGGTGCGTTCGGAGCCATGAGTGCGATCGCTATAGTATTATTGAAAATAACTGCTTTGACAGATATGCCAGAAAATCGCTACTTAGTATTAATAGCTGCTTGTAGCTGGGGGCGGTGGGGACAACAGGTGGCTATTTGTCGATATCCTTACCTAAAACCGACAGGTAAAGGTGCATTGCATAAACATGCTATTCATTCTGAGCAAGATTTATTACCAAGCTTATTGTTACTGCTGGGTTTGAGTGGTGTAATATGGTTCATTAATCCCCAAAATTTAGTTTTATCTGTGGGGATGATTTTAGCTGGGAGTGCGATCGCAACTTTAACAGCAGCGTGGTTTAATCATAAACTAGGTGGACATACAGGAGATACTTATGGGGCAGTAGTCGAGTGGACTGAAGCCTTATTTTTGTGTGTACTCACCAGTTTTAATTGAATAAAAATTATCATATCTGTTTGGGCATCATAAGTTCCCACTAATCTAGGTGCGAAAATTCCCTAGAAGTTTGATTTAGTAAAGATTTTTTAAAGATATTTTTTTGTACCAGATCCTAAAATGTAGTTTTCTGCTGCATTTAAGCTAGTTCAGTATTGGTAAATACTTACAGATAATGATGTATATAAATTTATATATATAAAATACTAATAAATTCTGTTTATATCTCCAAGCTTTATTTATTAGATACCAAACCTATTAATGTGTCTCCCTGTTGGAAGTCATAGGTATTGATAAAACTTAGACAAAAATAGACTTTTAATGTAAGGATTCAGGTCGAAGCTAGAGGGATTAAAGAAGGTGTCTGCAAAGCAGAGT
>CAKZGI010000156.1 GCA_936914905.1 uncultured Trichormus sp.
TAGTTAATCCATATTTGTATAGCTTATCCATTACTCTGCCTATTTTACCATCATTCAAATCTTCGACTTCAATTCCCACTCCTAATAAATATTCTATGGCTTTTTTCTCAAAAAATTGAGGAAATAAATATAATGGTCTCCATACAAAACCTAGTCTATTCAGAATGATTGCTTTGACTATTTCTCCTGTGTTCACTTTCTCTCTAATCTCTATTAAGAATATCTTATTGATTTCTTCTACGATTCCTATCTCATCTATTATTCCTAAGTGATCCAAGTTATTACTCTCAACCTCTTCTTTTTGGTAATTCATATTTTTGGGTAATTTTATTTAATTCAGGCTCATTTACATTCATCTTCTCATCTTTTATTCTGAATTTATTGTCAATACTTACCAGTTCCAGGTTGTTGGCAATTTTTATTGTATTGTATTGTCTATTTTTTTACTATTTCAACTATGTGTTTACTACGTGGCTTTTTGTAATTATTTTACACTTGTATATCTTCAATAAAATGAAGTACGGAATGTTGGATAGAAGTCGCCTATAGTTTAGGTGACTTTCTCGCTACTATGCAATCAATAACATTCTTAGGGAAGATAGTATGGAAAATTAGCAAGCTGTCCTAAATATCATCACATTTATCGCTGTCATTGTTGTCATAATGACAGAATGGGTTAATCTAACTGTTGCTGCTTTACAGGGGCATTAATATTGGTTTTTACTAAAATTATGACCTTACCAGAAGCTGTTGGTTACATTGGCAAAATTCATGGGACATTAGGTTTATTTTTTGGAGTAATAGTTTTAGTTAGGGCATTTGAACCTACTAATATCTTTAGTTATATAGCGACACAAATAGTCATTCTTGGTCAAGGTAGTGGCAAAAGATCACTACTAGGTAGTGTGGTATTAGTTACCCTAAATTGTGCTGTTTTAGCTAACGCAACTACGGTAATGTTATTAACACTGTTCATTCCACCAATGGCACAAGAAATAGGAGTTAATTTTGTACCTTTATTAATTTTGATAGTTTTTGTTGCTAATAGCGCAGGATTATTAACTTTAGTAGGAGACCCTGCCACCTTTATTGTTGATGATGCTGTCAATATTAGCTTTATAGATTATTTAGGGAAATTGAGTTTGGGGGGAGTATTTGGTGTTGCTACTGTAGTAGTAATACTACCAATTTTATTTAAGAAAATTTGTAATACAAATCTAGATTATCTCGCAGAGTTACGCTAGCCACAAATTAATCATCCACTAGTTTTAATGATGGGTGGGGTTATAGTAACTGTGGTATTGGTATTTTTCATAATTGGCGAATCTTTACCAAGTCCTATTTACCCTGCATCTGTAGCTTTATTACTGGCGCACCAAAGTAGAACTGATTCAGTTAATAATATTTTGAAAGATGTACGTTGGAGTAAATTATGAGTATTTTTGTATTGATTGGCAGATTAGATCAAACAGGAGTTATTAAAGGTTTATCAGGCTTTTTAGGATTTTTTTTAGGTAAAAATATTCTGCTGGGTTCTATACTGTTGTTATCTTTGGTGGGGATATTATCCAGTGTTGTTCCCAATATTCTGTTAGTTGTTGCAATGGTTCTTTTGTTGAAACAATATATTATCAATGTGGGATTAGCACCAGCAGAAGTTTTAGCACCAGATTTCCAAGGACAGTTTACTCCAGAAGTTTTACGTTTGTTTTATGCAATGATGTTTGACACAACTTTGGGAGGAAATGGTACTTTAGTGGGAGCATCTTCTAATATTGTCGCTGCTGGTATTGCTGAACAGCATGGGAAACGCATTTCTTTTCAAACTTTTCTCCATTATGGAATTCCCGTTACTGTATTACAACTTGTAACTGCGGCTTTATATGTTTTGATTCAGTTTCTTCTATGAGTGTGAAAATTGTAACTTAACGGTTTAAATAGATAACCGAAGTTGCTAGTTAGGAATTACAGCAGATTGCAGATCAATTAGGTACAGAATCTAAATTGAAACCTAGACCGCAAGAAGATTTTACTCCTGACTCCTGCTGTATTAGTCTAATATATCCTCAAAATTCCCTTTATTTAGTCTTGATTGAAGAACTAGTAACTTACGTTAAATAGAGATAATTACAACAGAATTAAAGAGTTATAAATTCTGCTGTAATTGCATTCTGACTTCCGTGTTTGATCTAATATCTCATAATGTGCAGGACATCACGGAGAACGCTATAGCCTACTAAATCCCACAGCAGGTAGGCTAAAAATCCAATCATTGCCAAGCGTCCATTCCATAATTCAGCTTGGGGATTCCAACCAAAGATAAAGGCGTTACGATCTACTCCATTATAGGCTTTAGCAACTGGTGGTAGATCAGTAGAAGAACGAGTTTCCATCTTTTGCCTCCAAAGTTAAGCAAGTTTGAAATGTTGAATTTTTTATTCAAAACAATTTAATGCTTAACTTAAATTTACCTTCTGCACACAAAGCTACTTTATGCCTATAGGTACAAACTAGAGGCACTCTTATGGAAGATAATCAGGAATTTATTTCCAGGAAAAAATCCACCTGGAGAGGGTGACAAGACACCTAATTATAAATAAGTGCAAATCGAGATAATTAATTCATGATTTAGGTCAGAGAAGATTCAAAATCTATGACTTACTAATTAACAAGATTTTACTGAGAATTATCCAGGATTTAACACTAATTAACAATCACAATATATTCAAGTTCTATCTAGCGTTACATAAAGGTATCCAACTTAAGAGAGATGCTAAAAACGGCTCATTTACTGGATTCTGAAAGCTGCGGGACTTGAATATTGACATAGATACAACTAAATCCTTAATAAAAGCAAATTTAAGTTTAAAGAGAAACTTAGAGGCAGGAAATACAAATCATGCAGGAAATGTACATATATTTATGGTGGATAGCACAAATACCTGTAAACACCGCCAACGTCACACCAGCACAGGCATCGGTTCTTACTTCCGGTCCTCGCTTTTTTGTGGCTTTAATTTCTGGGGTAATTCTCGCTTTTGCTTTCCAATTAGTGTTAACAAATCTCTCAATTGCGGCTGGGATCTCCTATTTGGGGCATCCGTCAGAGTCGCAGCAAGTTGAAAGTTTGGGGGGTACGATTCGCAAAATTGGGACAAGGTTAGGAATTTGGACTTTAGTTACGGTAACAGTTGCTTTATTCATAGCTTGTTTCTTAGCTGTAAAATTGAGTCTATTAATTTTAGATCCCAGATTAGGTGCAATTTTGGGCTTGGTAATTTGGGGTGCATACTTTTTATTACTAATGTGGGTCAGCACAACTACGGTAGGATCTTTAATTGGTTCAGTCGTGAATACGGCCACTTCCAGTTTTCAGGCGATTATGGGAACAGCTACGGCTGCTTTGGGTGCTAGGGCTGTAAATCAGCAAGTGGTGGCAACAGCGGAAGCGGCTGCATCGGCTGTCCGGCGGGAGTTAGGGAGTGCATTGACACCAACAAGTATTCGCCAAAACATAGAAGAGTACATAGAAAAGCTACGTCCTCCAGAAATTGATATATCGAGGATTCGTTCTGAATTTGAAAGGTTACTGAGTGAACCGCAATTTAAAGCCTATGCTAGTAGTTCAGACCTCCGTAATATTGACCGTCAGCGGTTTATTGATTTAGTCAGCAGTCGCACGGATTTATCTAAAGGAGAAGTTAACCGTATCGCTGATTCTTTATATGGTGTTTGGCAACAAGTAATCAGTCAGCAAGTACCCACAAATGATCGCTTGGGTGAGTTGGTTGATTATCTCAAATCCCTGCCGCCAGGACAAACTAAAACAGATGAACTCAATGCTAAACTTGACCGGTTAATTACAGAAATTCATTCTTCCAAAGAAACAGAACAAAAGCCTGGTATAATACAACAGGCAATATCGGCACTCACTGGGGTAGTTTTAGGTAGGGCAGATTTGTCTGATTTGGATGTAGAAAAAATTTGGGATTCCCTAGCTACTGCTATAGAAAAAGTCACAAAACAAGTTATACAACAGCCTTATAATCCAATTCGCGCTGATATTGAAAATTACTTACTAAATACCCATCCTTGGCAATTAAGTCCGAAGAATATTGTTCAAGAATTTCGAGATGTGATCTATGATCCTGCTGCTGATCCTGCTGTAATACGCAGCGAATTGGAGAAAATTACCCGTCAAGATTTTGTCAATATTCTGCAAGCCAAGGGACTGTTAACTCAAGGTCAAATTCAGGAACTTACTGATCAATTGGTAGCAGTAAAGAATGAAGTACTGGTAACAGTAATTGCTGAGGGAGAAAGAGAGATTGTCCAAGATTTGCAAAGAAGAGTTGAAAGTTATTTACTTGTGACTCCTAAAGCAGACTTGACATCAGCAGGAATTGAGGGAAATTTTAAACCTTTGTTGGTAGATTCAGAGGCAGATTATCAATCTTTATCCCGGCGATTAGCACAAGTTGAACGGGAACAAATGGGAGAAATTCTATTAGCACGTAATGATATTCAGGAGTGGGAATTAGACCCGATTTTAGATGAGTTGGAAATGCAGCGCGATCGTGTGTTGTTAGAATCTCTCAGCATGTCCAAACAGGCACAACATCAAGCGGAAACTCTATGGTTAAATGTTGAATCGTATCTACGTAACACGGGTAGGCAAGAATTAAATCCTGATGCTATCCGCACTGATCTGAAACGACTGTTGGAAGACCCCCAAGGGGGAATTATGGCTATTCAGGCGCGGTTGTCTCGCTTTGACCGAGATACTTTGGTGCAGTTGTTGAGTCAACGCCAAGATTTAAATGAAGCACAAGTTAATCAAATTATTAACGTGGTGGAAGAAATATGGGGTGGTATTCTCCACACACCACAAAAAGCAAAAGAACAATATGATTCTATCACCTCTACTATTGCAGATTATCTGCGAAATACTGGTAAGGAAGAATTGAATCCTGAAGCTATTCAGCAAGATTTAACTAGCTTATTTGCACATCCCAGAGAAGGTGTTGTGGCACTGCGTCGCCGTTTATCACACATTGACAGGGATACTTTGGTGAGGTTGTTGACTCAAGGTCAAGATTTGAGTGAGGAACAAGTTAATCAAATTATTGATGCTGTGCAGACATCAATTAGAAATATTATCCGTGCGCCGCGTCGTTTAGCAACCAGGACACAACAAAGAATACAAACTTTTCAAACTTATTTGCAGGAGTATTTACGATTAACTGGTAAAGCAGAATTGAACCCAGAAGGCATTAAGCGGGATGTGCAATTATTGTTGCATGATCCACGAGTAGGGATGGAAAGTTTGAGTGATCGCCTCTCGCATTTTGACAGAGATACAATTATTGCGTTGTTGAAAATTCGGGAAGATATGAGTGATGAAGAAGCAGGGAGAATTGCTGATAATATTATCCTCGTGCGTGATCAATTTGTAGAAGAGGTTCGGGGTATTCAACGACGTATTCAAGATGTAATCGAGGGGATTTTTGCAACTATTCGCAATTATCTTAATTCTCTAGAACGCCCCGAACTTAATTATGATGGCATTAAGCATGATATCCGCCAATTGTTTGAAGATCCCCAAGCCGGGTTTGATACATTGCGCGATCGCCTCTCATCTTTCAATCGTGATACCTTGGTAGCTATTTTAAGTTCTCGTGAGGATATCTCTGAGGATGATGCTAAACACATTATTGACCAAATTGAACGCGCCCGAAATACTGTTTTACAACGGGCTGAACAGCTACAGCACGAAGCGCAAAATCGGCTAGAACAGGTGAAACATCAGGCACAGCGTCAAGCAGAGGAAACGCGCAAAGCAGCTGCTAATGCCTCTTGGTGGTTGTTTGCAACAGCGGTTGTTTCCGGGATTTCTGCGGCTTTAGGAGGTGCGATCGCTGTGGTGTTGATTTAAGTCTCCAACTTATCTCAGGTATATTTTTAACCTCCCAAATGGGAGGTTTTTTTGACTAACCGCTAATTAACTAATCAATACATATCCCACAAGAGATCGCTGTAGTGTAGGTATTATTAATACTTTTATAGTAATCTCATTATCTATCTCTAGCAAGATCAGAGGCACTATGAGGCAGTATTACGAATTACGAATTCTTTTACCGTAGTTGCACCATTCGCATAAAAGCCGCACCTGTTACCAATCCGGCACACTGTCCCCAATAACTAAGATTATTCACACCACTTGGGATATTCAAACTACCAATTCCATAAAATAACTGCTGAATAAACCACCAAAATAAATATGAAAAAGCTGGCATTTCTACAGGAATAAAGACAACAATTAAAGGCAAAACAGAATATATTTTTGTTTTAGGCAACTGGATAATATAAGCACCTAAAATAGATGAGACCGCACCATTAGCCCCAATCACTGGAACTGTTAATGTTGATGCCACAAAAATATGGATCACTCCAGAAAAAATACCAGCAACTAAATAAAGTAATAAATATCTTTGTTGTCCCAGAAACCTTTCTAGAGTCTTACCAAACACCCATAAGAACAGTAAATTGCCTATGATTGGACTAAAACTACTATGGACAAACAGTGATACAGGTAAAGATATTAATCGCCAAAATACAACTATCCAAGCTGCTGAAGTGTGAAAAATTACATTTGTTATTGCTGCATTGGTCTGTGCTGGAATTATCCCCCAACTATTGATAAAATTACCTAATTGATCACTCGGTTCAAGTTTAAGTTCCCAGCAAAATATAGCAACATTAATGCCAATCAACCAATAAGTAATAATTGGCTTTTTCCAACGCTGAATGTTATCACTAATAGGAATCATAGTAATTATTAATTAGTAATTCTAATTCGTAATTGAATACATAAATTCTCCAGTTTTGAATTTTGAATTTTGAATTGATTTATCCCGAGTCCCCGAACCCCTGTGGCAAGATTGTAATGATATACTTAACTCAGCAACCTAGATGCTAGGAAACACAGTTGTTAGAAGATACCAAATTATCAGCCATTTGGGAGGAGGGAGACTTGGCGAAATCTATGTCGCTTATAATACTTATTTACCTAGTTCACCACAGTGTGTTGTGAAGAAACTCAGGCCTAAGTCTAGTAATACAGCCACTTTAGAAATAGCTAGACGGCTATTTGATACTGAAGCGCAAGTTTTATACAAATTAGGAACTCATGATCTCATTCCCCAACTCTTAGCATAATTTGAGGGAAATGCAGAATTCTATCTTATCCAAGAATTTATTCCCAGTCATGACCTAAGTCAAGAATTATCACCAGGAAAAATGTTAAGTCAAGATGCAGTCATTTCGCTGTTACAAGAAATTTTATAAAAATTGCATTTTATGCATCAACAAAAAGTAATTCACCGTGATGTGAATCCACACAATATATTGAGACGAGAGGAAAATGGGAAATTAATTTCAATTGATTTTAGGGCAGTTAAAGAAATCACTACTCAATTAATTAATCCCACAGATCAAATTCAATCTACAGTTGCTATTGGTACACCTGGTTATATTCGGGGAGAACAAGCACAAGGCACACCCAAATTAAGTAGTGATATTTATCCTTTGGTAATTATTGGTATTCAAGCTATCAGAGGATTATCACCTCACCAATTAGCAAAAGATGCAGATACTAATGAAATTATTTGGCGTAGTCATACCACAGTCACACCAGAATTTGCAGAATCTTTAGATAAAATGGTCTGTTGTGATTTTCGTCAACGTTATGCTTCTGCAACTCTAGCTTTAAATGCCCTACAAGAGTTAATTACACCTCCCTCTGGAACAATAGTCTTCACTCCTGGTGCTCAAATTTATAGTATCAAACCTCAGAGATCTAAAAAAAGTGTATTGATTAAATTAGCATTAGGAATATTTCTACTGGGGATGGGGGGAATGGCATCAATATACATATTTAAGCAAATCAATACTAATAATACCACGGAATTATATAAACAAGGAGATAGACTTTTACAATTACAAATATATGAAGATGCACTAGCAGTTTATCAAAAAGTAGTGAATATCAAACCAAATCATTTTCAATGATGCTTTTCTAGGGGTAATATCTTCATTACCTTACGACGATATCCAGAAGCAATTGATTCTTTTAAGCAGGTTATGAAATATAATCCTAATAACTATCAAGCATGGTATAGTTTAGGATGGTCATTACATAAAAGCCAACGTTATGCAGAGGCGATAGAAACTTATAATCAAGCCATTTCTGTGAAAAATAATGACTATCTAGTCTGGTATAATTTAGGTAATTCACAATATAATCGACAAAAATATGAAGATGTTATCTTATTGTATAATAAGACAGTACGGTATCAGAAAAATTATTACGAAACCAGGTCATAGTAGAGGTAACGCCTTATTAAATCTACAAAAATATCCAGAAGCTATAACATCTTATCAACAAGCTATTAAATATAAACCTGATTACCAACAAGCAATAGAAGCACTCAAACAGGCAGAAAATCAATTACCACAGCCAAAAAATCGCCCCATCATTGTACCAATTGTACCAACTGTGGGAATGCCTAATGCAAATTATTAAGTATTTTTAAATAAATGACTTCAAGTTTATATTAACTAAGTGCTAATATTCACTTCTCCTGGATAATCTAGTGTAGAAAAATATGCGATTTTGGCATCTGAATCTATCTGACTAAACAGATTGGGTTAACTGACAGTAGACATTTTTTTCTGGTTGAAAATTTTTTTAATTTTTTCCCTAACTAGGAGTTTTTCGTGATACTCTTTCAATTTGATTTGAGCTTGAGGATAAATACTTGTATCTTGGGGAATTTTGTCAAGCAATTTTATTGCTCCATAAAAGTCATTAACTAATACTTTTTGGTAGGCTTTATACAAGAAATATCCTGCTCTCATTTGTCGTTTTAGATTGTATTCAACCAATTTTTGTTGCAGCATAGCACCCGCAGCAGTTTTTGGACTAATTTGACGCAGATATTCTAAAGCAGCCGAGAAATCTTTAATTTCGGCTTTTGCATAAGCTTGACTTAATAAATCATTTGTTTTTGCTTCCAGGTTAGCTTGTGTTTGTTCAAGTATTTTTTCCCTTTTAGAACTCCAATATAAAGTGTAGGGAATTTGCGGAACAGCACGCATTGCTTCTGATAATTTACCTTCATTTAAGGCTTGTTCAGCGACTACATAGTTTTCTGTGTCAGCTTGCCATTGCTTTTGCCATTCAGGAATTGAATCTTGAGCTTCCGGATATACATTGCTGTAGGGAGGAATTGATTTAGCTAAATTAATTGCTGTTTCTAAATTCCCGGCTTGATACTCTGATATTGCTTGAGATAAGGTTACTGTTTCTGGGTGGAGTTGAGATTGACTAGCTAAAGAATATGCTGCTAAGCCAACTACTAAAGAAGTAATCATGATTCCCCATCGCATTCCTGCTAATAATGGGTCTGATTTAACCGTGGTATTTTGATTTTTAACTGGAACAATTTTAGCTTTTGGTTCAGCAACCATTGAAGACTTTGGTGACACAATTGCTTCTGTCTGGTGTTTCCATGTGATGTGTTGAAATACCCAAATCACTTCACTGACAGACTGAAAACGTTCCTGATAATTATAGCGAATCATGTGGCTGATAAAAATGGTTAGATAATCATCAATTTTACTATTTTCAGAACACCAAGGCAGGTCATTATTAGCAGGATTGATTTTTAGTTGCAGAGGTGTTAAACCTGTTAAACTTTGGAGAGCAATCATTCCAAAAGCATAAACATCACTATTAGGTTGTATTTGACCAAGAAATTGTTCTGCTGGGATGTAACCTAATGAACTCACAGGAATCTGAGAAATTAATAATTCTGTATCAATCCTAAAATCAATTGGCTGAATTGAACCAAAATCAGTTAGCACTAATTTTCCATCACAAGAGCTTCGGATTAAGTTTTCCGGTTTGATATCACAGTCAATGAATCCTTGAGAATGAACAAATTCAAGAATACCTAAAGCATCTTCTAGAAATGCCATAGCTGCGGTTGTATCCCATTTGCATCCCTGCTGTTGATTCTGTTTTAATTCGACAGATAAGGGTTGCCCAGAAATGTATTCTTGCACCAAATAAAACCGATCATTTTCCTCAAAACAGGTGATAAGTTGAGGAATTGGATCATGCTGTCCTAAATGCTTGAGAGTTTCGGTTTCTGTAAGAAAACGCAGTTTGACGTAGTCAAAATAGGAATCGGACTGATAGTTGTTAACTTTTAGCTGTTTAACAACATATCTGGGTCTTTCTGGATAGTCTACATCTTCAACAATGTATGTTTGTCCAAATACTTCTGCACCAAGGCTTTGAAGGATGTGGTAGCGTCCTTGCAATAAGTGACTGACTGTTTGCTTGCTCATAATTTCCTTACTGAGGAATTTCTACATAAGTTGTTACCTACCTTTTCTGAATTTGCGGGCTGTTTCCGGAATACTGAGAAATAATTCTTTGTAACTTTAAATTAGGTTGAGTTCCACAAATTCCTGCTTGCAAATTTCTATTTGCATGATAAAAAGCCTACAATGACCTAAAAATAAGCTTTTGTTACTTTTGGTATTTCCGAGAGATATTAGGATATAAGTAAGATTAATTACACTTAATTCACTGATATCCCTTAAATTTTAATATTTATTTTTTCAATACATATACTAGTAAGCGTGTAATTTTACTTACGTCTCTAAATGAGGGGTCTGAGGTAGTAGGGGTTTGAGGTATTAGGGGTTTGAGGTAGGATAGTAAGTTGGAGAGGGGTTTAGCTGGGTTATGCCTATAGATAGAAAAGCGGTATCAGATCAGAGCAAAGACACTGGTATGCTGGCTTAATTAGATACATCACGTTATCAACCGATTTGGGAATTTTGCTGCTCCTTTCTTATTTATTGCATTAGGGAGTTTAAAGCTTTAAAACTAAGATTGTTTATATCCCTAGTCATATCTTTGGGATGTTATTGGTGAAATATTTCTTAACATAGTGAGGAAAACAGTTATCGGTTGCAATAGGTTATTCTTTCGCTACAACCTACAACCTATTCACTGTCTGTTAACGGCTTTACTACTTTAGCGATCGCTTCTTGGATAAATACTTTGATAAACTCGTCTCGGCGATTGATCTGAAATTGCTGTTGTACAACTTCTGTCATTCCCGCATCACCCCAATCTTGGTCATGACGAAAATATTCAATAAAGCTTTTGCCGGCAATGCGGGTTAAATAAGCTGCTGTCACCCCTTGAATAGCTCGACCAATTATAAAAGTTGCAACATGAAGTTGCAAAGCAGTTGAGAGTAATTCAATTGCACCCTTAACTATGCCTAAGCCAGCAATAGTTTTTCCTAAAGACAGGGCTAATTCTCGCCCCCGTTCCATATTCAAATCACAACCGTAAACTCTACCAATTTCTACTACCATTTGGGCGTTAACTGCGGCTG
This sequence comes from uncultured Trichormus sp., assembly GCA_936914905.1. Taxonomy (GTDB): domain Bacteria; phylum Cyanobacteriota; class Cyanobacteriia; order Cyanobacteriales; family Nostocaceae; genus Trichormus_B. The sequence goes on from CAKZGI010000156.1 coordinate 11,484, forward strand.
TAGCTAGTAAGTCTACTACTGGTAAAGGGGTTACAGATACTACGCCTGCCCCGATCCATTGATATCTGTCAAGAATTTTATCAGCTTGACGACGACGCTGGGAATCAATTAGTTTGCGAGCTTCTTCACCTAAACGTAGTGATTGTAAGAGAATATTATCTGCAACTAAATCTTCACCTTCAGCGCGTAATACAGAAGCCATGCGTCGCAATAGGGGGACAATATCTGCTTCTGCTTGGAAAGTTTCACCGGTTTCTAATTTTGCAGGTTGGGGATTTGCGGTGATCGCCACTACATCATTACTAGCGATAAATTCCCCTACCCGTTGACGCAACTTCGATAAAATTGCTTCTTGATCGTCCTCTATATATAGATCAGTTTTGTTGAGAACCAAGAGTGATCGCTTACCAATTTCCGCTAAACCCTTCAGCGGTTCATATTCAGAACGGCGTAAATCATTATCTACCACAAATAACAGTAAATCAGCTTCCGTCGCCAAAGCCCTGGCCAGTTGTTCCCTTTCTGTTCCTGCTACCCCCGCTTCTAAAATACCTGGTGTATCCGTAATTAAAATTTTCCGTTCCAATCCCTTCAAACGCAAACAATAGGTTTCACCCACCTGAGTTGTACCCATTGGTGCATTCACTTCACCCACCATTCGCCCCATAATCGCATTGACCAAGGAAGTTTTTCCCGCACTCCCCGTCCCAAACACGACTACTTGAATTTCACCCCGTGCTAAATTGGTTTCGATTTCCTTAGTGCGACTGAGTAAAGCTTGACGAGTCACTTCATCTTGAATTTGCGCTACCTGTTGACGCACAGCTTGGAGAGTAGAAGAAGCCGCATCAGATTTAGCCGCAGGAATTTGTGCGGGAGTAACTCGTCTGCGATTACGGCGCGATTTTTCCTCACCAGACCTCAGAACCAACACATAATAGATAAAAGCCGCAAGCAATCCTCCTAAAAGGAGAATCAACAGTAACAGCAGCAGATTACCTAATAGGGGAGAATAGGATAACTGCCAGTAAAGCCGAGATAGCGAATCAATTAGCCACAGGGCTAACCCCAGAATGATAATCAGACCGACAATGATTGTAACTATGCGGGACAGAGGCATGAATAGCAAAAATTAGAATTGTCAGTGGTCAGTGGTCAGTAGTCAGTGGCAAAAGCTAGGAATGAAAAGGGTGTAGGGGCTAGGGTGAGCGCCGTTGGGGGTCTCCCGACTTGTAGACACGGTTTGCCCGGCTTCCGGCAGGATGGCGACCAGCGTTCTAGGAAAACCGATAATTAAAATCAGATGATTCTGAATCTTAATATCTTTCATCAACTACGTACACCACCTAAAGTGAACAGTTTTTGATCCGAATCGCCTTAATACCCCATCCCTCGTAAATTTACGATCTCTCTATTCCAGTGATCAGGGGCAAAAAAAACCTGATTTTGCTAAACTTAAGATAAGTGTCCGTATTGAATGTTCCCCCAACCCAGTAAACAGTGAACAGTAAAAATACTGCTAACTGGTAACTGGTAACTGAGGATGACTGGCTGCTGAATTCTTCATCTTTTCTCAAAACGTCTCAAAAAGAAAAGTTCAACGGTAAGTTATACAATGAAGTATAAATCTGAATCAAGTTCATCTAAAAGGCGGCGACAATTTTTTAAGGGACTCAGTTTTAGACAAAAAATTGTCACTGGATATGCTTTGTCACTGGGAACTGCGGTTTTGGGGACAACGGGTGGTTTGTTAATAGGCGATCGCTACTTCCAAGGTGCTAGAGACAATATGCTCTTGGCTGATCAGGAAAAAGCTGGGCTTAGTAGTTTATAAGGATTGCTGTTAGAAATTCAAGTTCATCAGCAAGAACTAACACAGATTATAACTCCGCAGCCAAATCTCCACCCCGTAGATTTGGAGTTTCAGGAGCATCTTCAAGAATTTGAAACTTTGTTTTCCAAGCTAAAAGAATTTAGCCTCCTTGAATCGCAGTATCATTTGTGGGTTTTACTTCAGAAACACAACCATGACATCAGTGAATATATCCAAAAACTCAGGGATTTGAACCAGCAAATTTCTCAATTTGGTTCTCAACCAGAAGCATTAGCCAAATCGCAACAGTTAAGTTAGAATTTTTACCAAAGTCCAACTGCACACAACTCTTTTAGATTTTCCCATGATTTCACTGAGTTCACACAAACAATTAACGCACAACAAAAACAGGTTGATATAGACCAAAATCAGGCAGCAGAACTGTAAGCGCGGATCATTATTGCTAGTATGCTACTTTCAGTAGCTATTGCCACACTTTTACCTGTATACACCAGTGGAATTATTACCAGTCGCATTAATGCAGTCACGGATATAGCCCTAAGAGTTACCAAAGAAGCTAATTTTGAATTACAAGCACCTGTCACCACAGAAGATGAAATTGGTACTTTAGCCGATGCTTTGAACCAGCTAATTCAACAAGTAAAACGCCTTTTAGAACTGCAGAAAATGAATCACAAATGAAACTGATTCAAAGCGAAAAAATGTCGAACTTAGGGGGAATGTTAGCTGGTGTAGCCTATAAAATTAATAATCCTGTTAACTGTATTTCAGGTAATCTAGTCCATGCCAAAACTTATGTTAATGATTCATTAAAATTACTAAGAACATATCAAGAAGCTATTCCTAATTAACCAACTCAAGTCCAAGCTTTAGCTAAAGAAATTTATTTCTAATTTTTAGGAACTGATCTACTAACAAAACTTAACTCCATGACATTGGGAACTGAAAGCACACACGAAATAGTCCGCAGTTTAGAAAACTTCTCGCGGCTAGATGAAGGTCAACACCATTTAGTAGATTTACATCTATCTATTGACAGTAAATTTTTAATTTAAAACAATCCTCTCAAAAATAATATTAAAATTATTCGTAACTATGAGGAAATTCCTAAAATTACCGGTTACATGGGTTTACTCTATCAAGTATTCGTGAATTTGCTCAGTAATGCGATTGATGTCTTGGAAGAAAAATCTCAGAGACAGACGGAGTTTTTACCAGTAATCACTATTAATGATTAGGTGGTAGTGCCAATGGGAGATAATAGACCGAGAATTACCACAGAACATCAAAAGAAAATATTTGAAACTTTTTTCACCACTAAACCATGGGGTATTAGTACAGGTTTAGGTTGAGCAATTACTCATCAAGTTGTGGTAGAAAAATACAAAGCTAAAATTAGTTGTCATTCTCAGTTATATCAAGGTACAGAATTTGCGATTTATCTACCAATTAATCAGTCTAGATACTAATTTAAAATTTGATATTTTGTATGAGTAATGAAAAATCTTCATCTATCTACTAAAATTAAAAAAAATGGAGAATAAGCTTAATGGGACTTTTTGATCAAATTCTTGGTGCTGTTGGTAATTCTAACCAACAAGGTGGTTTAGGTCAACTGTTAAGTATTGCCAATACAATCCAGCAGATAAGTAATAGCACTGTTACAGATAATTCAACTATTCAATGAGTTTTGTCAGTAGTTGGTAAACAGGTACATTCATCTTTGCAAGAAAAGCAAGTCAGTGAGGGAACAGAAGCGGTAGAAAACCTGGTAAATCAATTTGCAGGAATTCTCCCGATTCTCAAGCTGTTAGTTCCCTATTTTCCCCAGATGTGCAACAACAAGTAGCAGAGAAAGCAGCGCAACGTAATGGCTTAGATGCGGGAATAATTCAACAATTATTACCTACTTTAGTACCTTTATTTCTGAGTTTCTTGCAATCAGGTGGAAATCCGATGCTGAATAAATTCCTTGATGCTGATGGAAATAGAGATGTTGATATTGCTGATTCTATTAAGTTAGCTAGTCGGTTTTTAGGCAGGTAAGAAATCAGTTATGAGTTATGGTTCTTGCGTCTCTTTTATGGAGACTTAATACTAAGTAAGAAGGCACAAAAAAACCGTAGATGCGCAGTGGCTTCTCGGAGAGAAGTATGTTATATAACGATAAGTAAAAATGCCCAAAACCTCTTCCCTATTGCCTTTTGCCCTTCGGGTTCTCCAGTCGCACCCTGCGGGAAGGCGAAGCGCCTACATGGGGAAACCACGCCACTTGCTTTATGCCGGGAAACCAGTCCACTGCAGTGGCTCCCCAAGACTGCGCTGGTTCACCTCTTGCCTATTGCCTTGTCATAACGATAATTTTTAACACCCACCTACTTAAAGTGCCTTTCACAATTTAGAATCCAAAATGGTATTACCTGTAAACCCTCTTACCAGTACCCCAACACAAACGCAAAATCGCAAAGCAGATCATATCCGTATCTGTCTAGAGGAAGATGTACAATGTCAGCAAGTCAGCACGGGATTAGAACGTTATCGTTTTACTCATTGTTGTTTACCGGAATGCGATCGCAACGATATTGATATCAGCACGAATTTTTTAGGGAAACATCTCAATGCACCTTTGTTAATTTCCTCCATGACCGGGGGAACAGAACACGCAGGAATCATTAACCGTCGTTTGGCAGAAGTGGCCCAACAATATAAACTAGCGATGGGTGTAGGTTCTCAGCGTGTGGCATTGGAAAAACCCCAAGTTGCTGATACCTTCGCTATTCGCAAGTATGCCCCTGGTGTGCTGCTGTTTGCTAACTTGGGTGCAGTACAACTTAATTATCAATGTGGGGTTGATGAATGTCTGCGAATTATTGATATTTTAGAAGCTGATGCTTTGATTTTACACATTAACCCGCTACAAGAATTCATTCAACCCAGAGGTGATACAAATTTCTGGGGATTATTTGATAAAATAGCCAATTTATGCAGTAAATTACCAGTACCTGTAATTGCGAAAGAAGTGGGTAACGGCATTTCTGCGACAATGGCAGCAAAACTCATATCTGTGGGAATACATGCCATTGATGTAGCTGGTGCTGGTGGTACATCTTGGGCATTGGTGGAAAGCGAACGGGCAGAAACTCCCTTACAGCGGCGCTTAGGTAAGACTTTTGCAGATTGGGGTATACCGACAGCAAAATGTATTACTAGTATTCGCGCTCAGTTTTCGGAAATACCTTTAATTGCTTCTGGTGGGTTACGTCATGGATTAGATGTAGCCAAAGCGATCGCACTCGGTGCAGATATTGCTGGTTTGGCAATACCCTTCCTACAAGCCGCAGATGTATCAGAATCCGCACTGCAAGAGTTGACAGAGGTATTAATTGCCGAAATTACCACCGTATTGTTCTGTACCGGCAACAGAACTTTGTATCAGTTACAGCACTCTAACAGCTTGCAAAGTTTACAATAAAGTAAACAGGTTATTAGTTATTAGTCATTGGTTTTTCTTACTAATGACTAATAACTAATAACTAATAACTAATAACTAATAACTAATGACTAACTTTCTTAAACAAACTTTTGCTAGTGTAATTGGTAGCCTACTAGGACTGACTATTTTCTCTAGTATCGGCACTCTGGGCTTATTTTTCTTAATTGTGATTGCTGCCACTACTAAAGATACAGGGCCACAAGTCAAAGATAAATCCATTTTGGTTTTTGACTTGTCAATGAAAATTACCGACAGTCAACCCAGTTCCAGCGACTTTCTGCAAAAAACCCTAACAGGAGTAAATGAAGATCCAATTACACTCCGCAAAGTTATAGAAACTCTAGAAAAAGCACAATCCGATCCGCGCATTGTTGGTATTTATATAGATGCTACTAAATCAGGTGCAGCAAGTGGACTGGGTTATGCTTCCCTGAAAGAAATTCGTCAAGCTTTAGATAAATTCCGTGCATCTGGTAAAAAGATTATCGCCTACAGCACAGACTGGAATGAAAGAGAATATTATCTGAGTTCAGTAGCTAATAATATCGTGCTCAATCCCGTAGGACTGATGGAAATCAACGGTTTGAGTTCACAACCGATGTTTTTAGCGGGAGCATTGCAGAAATATGGTGTTGGTGTTCAAGTTGTGCGAGTAGGGAAATTTAAGGGAGCAGTAGAACCGTTTATACTTGATAAATTAAGTCCCGAAAATCGGCAACAAACCCAGAAATTATTAGACGATGTGTGGGGAGAATGGCGGACATCTGTAGGAAAAAGCCGGAAAATTCAACCACAAAAATTGCAGGCGATAGCAGATAGTCAACCTATTTTAGAAGCTAACACCTCTAAAACCAACGGTTTAGTAGATCAAGTAGCCTACCAGGATCAAGTAGTCGCTGACCTAAAAAAATTAACTACTAGTGATAAAGGTGATAAAAGCTTCCAGCAAATTCATCTTAGCGACTACGCCGAAGTTCCCAGAAAATCAATGGGTGTAGAACGCAACTCAGAAAATAAAATTGCGGTTGTCTATGCAGAAGGAGAAATAGTTGACGGTAAAGGAGAAGACGGAGAAATAGGAGGCGATAGCTTTGCCAAAATCTTCAACAAAATTCGTCAAGATCAAGATATTAAATCTGTGGTGTTAAGAATTAACAGTCCAGGTGGTAGCGCCACAGCTTCCGAAATCATTCAGCGAGAAATAAAACTAACTCGACAAGCCAAACCAGTCATCGTTTCCATGGGTGATGTAGCTGCATCTGGTGGTTATTGGATCGCCAGTGATTCCAACCGGATTTTTGCCGAACCCAACACAATTACAGGTTCTATAGGTGTATTTGGCGTATTATTCAACGGTCAGAAATTAGCCAAAAACAACGGCATCACTTGGGATACGGTTAAAACTGCCCAATATGCAGATAATCAAACAGTTTCCCGTCCAAAATCACCCCAAGAATTAGCACTTTATCAACGCAGTGTTAACCGTATTTACAATATGTTTATCAATAAAGTTGCCCAAGGACGGAAACTACCACAACAAAAAGTAGCCGAAATTGCCCAAGGTCGAGTTTGGTCAGGTGTAGCAGCTAAAGAAATTGGTTTAGTTGATGAAATTGGTGGTTTGAATGTTGCCATTGAATATGCTGCTAAACAAGCCAAATTAGGCAACGATTGGGAAGTGGAAGAATATCCGAGAGTTACTAGCTTAGAAGAACTTTTATTTGGCAAGAAACTACAAGAAGCCCAAGGAATATTAGGAATTGAAAAAACTCAACTCAAACAAAATAACCTGCTTTTAGCAGAATTTGAAAAATTACAACAGGAAATTTCTATTTTAAACAAAATGAACGATCCTCAAGGAATTTATGCTCGTTTACCGTTTAACTTGAAAATTGACTAAGAGACTAACAATAAGTAGTCAGAATCAGGATGATCAAGATTCAAGAATGAACAGAATGAAGAAATACATGATTACTCATTAAATCCTACAAATCCTTAATCTGACCAATAATCCAACGGCGAGCAAGCCCCTGGCTTTACACATAGGGGTTAGCCGTTTCCGAAATGTAAGGATTCAGGTCTAAGCTAGAGGGATTAAAAAAGGTGTCTGCAAAGCAGAGTTAACCATTGCTTTGATAGGTTGGTCAAAAAACTC
>CAKZGI010000157.1 GCA_936914905.1 uncultured Trichormus sp.
AAAAGAAAAAGCAGAAGCTATTAAGAAAAGAAGCCAAGCAAGGGGGGGCGGGGTCCTTCCCTATATAAAGGGGGCCCTAGACCATCTAGGAGGGGGAGAGGGGAGAGCAAGAAGTAGGAGGGCGAGTTGATTAGGAGCGGCGGCGCGATTAGCGATTAAGCAGGGCGATTAGAGCTTGATTAGGCCATAACTTTTGGCTCAGGTATCCGTTTTCTGTGATTTTTGGACCATCGTATAGCTCTTGAAAACGCCTTTCTAACAAGTACTTACATGCCTATATAATTATTTCGTAGTATTAGTCATAATGACATTATTATGTTAACCTCAATATCTTAACCGTTTGAGGCTACATGTCTATTCTAAACTGCTATACACATCCAAGCTCTCTCTCACTCTTCACTTCACGTTCTCTTGTTCTAAATTTTGATTCTATGGTATACAAAAGTCTAATCTGCTTGCTTATAGACTATAATAATTGTTTTCTGAAGCCTGTACTCGATGGTAGTCTATACCTAGAATTGGTTAAATAATGTTTTGTTTGAATTATCTATCTTGTTATAATGCATTCATTAGCTAAACCTCGCCACGAAGAAGAGCCTAATTATGGGATCAATGACGAGGATCCCTATAGTTGGTATTGAGAAGAGACCGGGGGCTTGACCCTCCCCGTGTCAAGAGGGTTGGACGGCACTGTACGACAGGAAGGGGACCCAGGATCCGTCCCATAGCCGGAGGTTGCGTCTCTCCGTGCATTTCCTTGAAGGTGTTCGTTCATTGGGCCGTATCTCACGTGGAACGGAGCGGGTGGTTGGTGCGGCTAACATTATGTTAGGCCTGTTCTTTGTGGGGTGCTCGGAAATATTGTGTGGATGCGTGAATAAACCTAGGATCATGGCAATGCCTGATCTAGGAGGGAATAAACCCTATGTATAAGGGATAATGAAAGATATTTATAATGATTCGGCGGTATGAGGTCCATTCGTCAGTTAACCTCCGACAACCAATCATATGTAATGTTGTTTTCTTTGTCGTTTTAACTTTTATCTTGCAATGTCTCATATGTTATATTAACAATGTATGGAATGATAGATAAGATAGTCAATATCGATAAAGTAGTATAAAGGTCCGAGGCGACTTCACCCTAGGAGTAGTATCTAGACCCTAGTGGGTGGTGTCAAGTGGTATCAGAGCGAGGTTAATAAAACGATGGAGAACAACGATGACATTAGCTTTAGCGAGATGATTTTGACTATTTTCTTATTGGCTCAGATGGAGAACAACGACGACATTAGCTTTAGCGAGAATAACAGAAGCGGACAAGTTAGGGCCCGTTCACAAGAGGACCGTGATAGACTAGCTTTTCAGGAGTCTAACGGTAGTATTTTTCCTAATCAAGTCCGATATGACCCTAGTGGTGAAGAGCTTGAGGAAGTTGAGAGTGAAACTCCAGACTATGTAGTGGGATCAAAACGATCAAGGATTGAAGACGAAGTAAATAATCATATGTCTTTATATTTGGAGTCATTAAGAGATTATGGTATGATGTATACTACCTGGGATAGAGTAGAAACCCGACAGCGAATGGTCAGAATGATGATGGAGGCACTTTTCCAAGGAGGAGAATCATGGCTGAGTGTGAGGTGGCCAAATGATTGGTGTGAAGTCACAATGCAGCTTGGACCACACATGTTGGAGGCCGGAGCGGTTGCATTTATTAATTGGTTACTAAGAGGGCATCTTGCGGAGAAGTTAGTGATTGTGGACGATCCAACATATACGTGCCATGACTTTTGGGAGCTAGTAGGGATTTACGTGAAGAAATTGCCTGGTCCCAATATTGTTAGATTTGAGTTTTTTCATGATTGTAGACTTCTTTGTAAAACTCAGTGTCAATTCTCAAGGTGTAGGGGTCATTAGAGAAATACTAGGAGATACTATCCATTTTCTTTATGTATTTGGTTTTATAAATACTTGATTTCATAATAAATTAATTGAATAATTTATCTGAGTATTGAATTGTTTAACTTCTTAACTATGTTGCATTCTTTTGAGTTCTAAATCTTATAGAGTTGGGATTGGGAGTTCATTAATTTAATTTCTGGAGTAGAATACAAGGAAGCTAAGGTGAGGAAGAATGCCTCCACAAGCTCGAAATAATAAGAGACCTGGGACTGTTCCACTTGAGCCCGAACCTAGGTCTTCCCAATATATCTCTGAACCTAGTAATCCAGAAGGACCACGACCAATCTCTAGTCAAGAACCATCTATAAGGCAGCCCGATGACATGCGGGAAATGCTTAGACATTGCTTACCCTCAATATTTCGGGGAGAGGGGGAGGCAGTATCAGAAGATACAGACAAGTGGATACGGGCAGTTGACAAGTATTGTCGCATAGCTGGCTACGATGAAGCAAGCAAAAGGAAGATTGCATTATTAAGAATGGGTGATGCAGCCACAATATGGTGGGAGACTTACTGTCAAGTAAACAATATTGAGGAAGATAGCGTGGAATGGGAGGAGATGAAGAAGTTGATAAGGAAGCAATACATTCCAATGCATTGGGAGACAGAGAAATATAATGCATTTTTTAACTGCAAAAGGAAGGGAAGACCTATCAACGAATATCATTTGGAATTTACTAAGTTATTGAGGTATGTTCCTAATATGACTGCGAAGCAAATTTTAGACAGATTTATAGCCGGATTAGAAGAGCCGTTAGCATCTCAAGTGGAGAATTTACAACCAACAACCTTAACTGAGGCATTCGAACGCGCTAAGATAGCAACAAGAAATGAGCCCATCAGGATGAATGAGATTCAGGTACGAAATATTAAATTCAAGCAGAAGTTTGTGGATAGACGCGGGAAGCCTAACAAAGGATTTGACCGTGATCAACGAAGTAATGAGCAGGAAAGAAATCAGTTGCTTAGAAACCTTATATGTTTCAACTGTGGGAAACCTGGGCATAAAGCTAGTAATTGCTATGCAAAGAAAGGTGGGAATCCTCCAGATTTTGGAAGATTACCATATGCTAACCCTATTCCCCGACCAAGAATGGGTCAACCATTACAACCCAGAAGCACACAAGGCCGAGTTGCTACCATGGTGGAGGTGAGTCCCAATCAACACCACTATCTTGTTAATCAAGAAGGGGATAAGAATAAGAGGGGTAGAGCCACTGAAATTGAGGATGCTACTGTTAATGCCGCTGTGGAAAGCCACTCAACTCACAAACAATCATCAGTCATTCACGTGGAAGGAGAATACCAAGGTAAGAAATTTATCTTACTTGTCGATACTGGTAGTTCTCATTCATTTATATCCCCAAAGTGTGTGAATGAATTAGATTTGTGTCCAAGTTTATCGCATAAATTAATGCGGGTGAAATTAGCAAGTGGAAAAATAATCTATTCAACTGAACAGATAGATAATTGTTCAATTATACTTGGAGGTGGATTCACTACTCTAACTTTTAGGCTAGTACCTTTAGGAGATTTTGATGCAATCTTAGGAATGGATTGGTTAAGAGCGAATCACGCTCATATATATTGCAAACCCGGAATCATATCCTTTCTTGACAAACATAAGAATCGAACGGAAATAGAGGGAGTCAAAGGAGGAACCGATGTCAAGTTAGTAAAAGAAGAGAAGATCCTGAAAGGTGTAAGAAAAGGATTACAAACGGGTCTAGTATATGTTTCGATGGGTCAAGAGGAGACATTAGGAAAAGAGCCCGAGTGGATAAATGAATATGACGATCTCTTTCCCAAGGAACTCATGGAATTACCACCAACGAGAGCTATTGATCATGAGATTCCGCTAGTACCAGGAAGTCAACCATATGCCAAATCAGCTTATAAAATGACTGTCCCTGAAGCCCTAGAATTAAAAGAGCAACTTAGGTTATTACTTAACCAAGGTTACATTAGGCCGAGCACATCACCATGGGGAGCTCCTGTGCTATTCCAAAAGAAGAAGGATGGAACCTTACGACTATGTATTGACTATAGGGGATTAAATCAGTGTACGATCAAGAATAAGTACCCAATTCCAAGAATTGATGAGCTCTTGGATAGGCTACATGGATCTAAGGTATTTTCCAAGATAGATCTTAAGTCCGGATATCATCAAATTAGGGTTAAAGAAAAGGATATACCAAAGACTGCTTTCAATACAAGATATGGACACTATGAGTTCCTAGTTATGCCTTTCGGATTGACAAATGCACCTGCTACATTCAATAGGCTAATGACCGATATATTTCGGGAGGTGTTAGATCAATTTGTACTGGTGTTCTTTGATGATATACTAGTGTATTCAAAACATGAAGAAGAACATGAGGTACATCTTCGATATGTCTTTGAAAAGTTAAGGCATCATAAGCTATATGCAAAAAAGAGTAAATCCACTTTTTATGTCAAACAAGTGGTGTATCTAGGTTATGTCATATCAGCTAAAGGAGTTAAACCAGATCCTGAGAAGGTAAAAGTAGTGAAAGAATGGCCAATTCCAAAATCAATCAAGGAAGTAAGAGGATTCTTAGGGTTAACAGGGTGGACAAGAAGTCACATTAAGAACTATGCAAAGATTGCTCAGCCAATGATGAAGCTACTTAGGAAAGAACAACCATTTATTTGGGATGACAGATGTCAACAGAGTTTTGAGATGTTAAAGGAGGCATTAGCCTCAGCACCGGTGTTAAAACTACCGGAATTCTCTAAACCCTTTGAGGTTATTACTGATGCTAGTGGAGGAGCCATAGGAGCTATACTAGTTCAAGAACGGAGACCTATTGCATACATGTCCCGTAAACTTAAAACACATGAGGTAAACTATCCGATTCATGATCTAGAATTGCTAGCAATTGTAAGTGCCTTAAAATTATGGAGACACTATCTTATAGGGCAAAGATTCACACTGCTATCAGACCATAAGAGTTTAAAATATATATTCACTCAGAAAGATTTGAATATGAGGCAAAGAAGATGGTTGGAACTGCTCCAAGAGTATGATTTCTCAATTGAATATAAGGCAGGGACGAGTAATCAAGGAGCTGATGCCTTAAGCCGATGTTTTGCGATTTCTATGTGGGTAAGTCCCTTATATCTAGAATGCAAGGATAAGGCTCATAAAGATCCTGAACTCCAAGCTATAATCCAACAAAAGAAGGAAAATCCTGAGAGTAACCCGGCTTTCCAATTGGAAGAGGATACCCTATTCTATAAGAAAAGATTGTGTGTTCCAAATAATAGAGAACTCAAGGATAAGATCTTACACGAAGCCCATAGTATTTTAGTTGCTGGACACCCAGGAATAGAAAAAACACTTGCCCGAGTACGCAAGAGTTATTATTGGAAAGGGATGAAAAAAGAAGTGTTGCGATATATACAACAATGTTTGGTTTGTCAAAGGAACAAAGTAGAGAGAATTAAAATGCCAGGGAAGTTGGAACCTTTGGAAGTACCTCAGATGAAGTGGGAATGTATTGGAATGGATTTTATTACAGAACTACCAACTTCGAGGCAAGGCTATGATTCAATTCTGACTGTTATTGACTATCTAACTAAAGTAGCTCATTTTATTCCCGTAAAGAAGACCTATAGGGCATCCGACATCGCCAGGCTATTTATGCGAGAGATTGTTCGATTACATGGACTACCTCTAAGAATAGTCAGTGACAGGGATACCAAATTTACATCATTCTTCTGGACCTCCTTATTCAAGTCATTAGGAACTACACTTAATCTAAGTACTTCTTACCATCCTCAGACAGATGGTCAAGCAGAGAGGATGAACCAAACCATTGAAGATTTGCTCAGATCTTATTGTTCTAAGGAACCAAAGAAATGGATTGAGTATCTACCGATGGCGGAGTTTGCATACAATAATAGCCATCATTCGGCAATTCAAATGTCTCCATTCCAGGCCTTATATGGACAAGAATGTAGAACCCCTATAAACTGGCATGATCCTTTGATAAAGGTAGAGGCTACAAGGGAAATGTTAGATGAGATGCAAAGGCAGAAGACATTAATACAGGAGTCAATTAGATCGGCGCAACAAAAATATCAGTTATGGGCAAATAAGAGGAGAACCGATAGAGAATTTGAAGTTGGGGATCAAGTATTTGTTAGAGTAAAAGCAAAAAGAAGTACATTAACCTATGGCAAGTACAAGAAACTTAGTCCAAGGTATTGTGGTCCGTATACAATAACTAAGAGAGTGGGAAATCTAGCCTATCAATTACAACTACCGAAGAATGTAAAAGTCCATAATGTATTCCATGTCAGTCTACTGAAGAAGTATGTTGCCAATCCAAGTCATGTATTAGATGATGAAGCCATAGTAATGCCAAGTCAGGGCCAGTTTAATGTTGAGCCTGAAGCAGTCCTTGCCATTCGTGAGAGACAACTTAGGAATAGAACCATTAGAGAACTGTTGATCCAATGGAAACATTATCCTGAGGAAGATGCGACTTGGGAGAAAGAAGAACAGATAGATATAGACTATCCCAACTTCACGAAACGAGGGCGTTTCGTCTTTTAACTGGGGGAGTTTGTCACCGGCCTCATAATTAATAAAACGACCTCAGTATTTTATTTTTTTAAATTTCTATTTTTATTATTTTTCCTATATTTTCTATATTGTTTTTATGGGAAAATTAATGGATGTATGTTGATAAGAGAGCATGTGCATACATAGATGATAGGGGACGTGGATAGGAGGCTTACTAATTTTGGGAGAGAACAGAAAGTAGAGGCCACTAATGATAGAAAAAGAAAAGAAAAAGCAAAAGCTATTAAGAAAAGAAGACATGATCCTTTGATAAAGGTAAAGGCTACAAGGGAAATGTTAGATGAGATGCAAAGGCAGAAGACATTAATACAGGA
>CAKZGI010000158.1 GCA_936914905.1 uncultured Trichormus sp.
TGGATCTGAGTATCCCCGTGTTGTTGTCGACGCATTTTGCTGATTATCGGTTTCGCTAATGGATCTGAGTATCCCCGTGTTGTTGTCGACGCATTTTGCTGATTATCGGTTTCGCTAATGGATCTGAGTATCCCCGTGTTGTTGTCGACGCATTTTGCTGATTATCGGTTTCGTATGCAGCTTGGTGCACGAATGGGTGTTGTCTCCAAGGCGCCCTGGAGTGCCAACAATGACAACATCAAGCACACGAATGCATCCCTCTGTTTGAAGTGCTCTAAAACTAACTACTTCAGACAGGCATGGGATGGGTTCTGATTGGCGTCTCATAAACTGGGACCTCTTCTCTTTGTTGTGGCTTGTTACAGGAAGCTCAGCTCTGAAGTTGTTGCTGTCCCACCATTCCCATGGCCCATGAAGTCAACCTACAAGAGGAGGGTGGATGCTACCTCTACAGCCTTGATTTTTTGTGCTTGTTTGCAGACTTCAATAACTTTGCTCGGGTACTTCTCTCTCACACATCTCTCTTCTCTTTCTCCTTCTTTTGTGCCTATGCTATGCCACACCTTTATCATAGCTTACAAGAGAGCAGCAAGTCTAGTAAGTATGATTGCATTGAATTTGTTCATCCATTGCTTTTGCTAGAAGCTTTACATTTGTGAAGAAGCTGGTAGTAGAAAGCCCTTCAGCTTTGCAAGACAGTACGGGACGAGGATCTGGTTCTCTCGAAAACGGGATAGTTGGATAGCAGCTCGACGGCTAGTTGTGGGTTCAAGACAGATCCCGAAAGAAGAAGCGCAAGGCTCTCTCAGAAAGGAACACGGCAACGACCAATTCCAAGCTGAAGCAAGCAAGGGAAGCACCAAGGACGGATTCCAAACATACATGGCATGGCATGGCATGGCACGGCATGGCGCAGCCGCACTCGGTGGAGGAGGGCAGATCATGGCCATTGTGAACCGCCCCCAAGACCCATCGAGAAGGGAGACATCCAAGGTACACATATACATGAAAAACCACCAAGAGAACTTGTTTGACGGCTAAATTATTAACTAGCAGCTCCTTTATCACGGAATTGATGCTCGGTACCTTCATAAATTTATCTTAAACCAATGAGAAGTCGCTAGTCCCTATTTGACTTGAACGCCCAACTCGCGGTGTGCAATTCATCACAGATGTCCAGCTCAACAGCCGTGTATATATACATAGATAGATTGATGGTTTCTTGATGCTACTGCTCTCCGTGAATATGTGGAGTTTGAGGTATCAGGGAGATCAGAGAGGAGATTGTGGATTTCCTCGGTACTCGAAGGGTTTACTTACGAGCTGTGTGGATACGTGTGCACGGATGGCCTAAAGACGGTGATTCATGAAGGCTTAAGGTTGATAGGGATTTGCTTGCTAAATTTAAGCTCTTCTGTGCATACTCTCTCTCATTCCAAAAAGAGAAGTTGGGCATGCCAATTATGTTTCTTTTGTATCTAGTTGTCACCTGCAGCTGGGTTTTTTTCGGAGTGTTGGTCTCTCTGGTCTACTTTCAGTATGAAGTGGCTTTGCAGGATCGGACTGGGTCGAATCGATCGATTTGATATAGGAAACCCATCGTTTATCATGTGGTGATGAGATGCCTTTCATGTGTTTAAAATCCCCACCATCAACGCTAACGGTATCTACCAGTCATCAACATTAACAGCTTATATCTTAAATGAATTATTATACAACACTATTAGCATTACCGGTAACAGGTAACTTCTCTGGAAGATGTTAAAGCTAGTGGAGATTGGATAAGTAAGCACTATTATTGTGGATGATCGCCCATGTCTCTGCATGCAGAACAGAGTAAGTGAAAACTGCGTTGCGAAATCAACTCTTGTTCCATGCCTTCCATATATTCAACTTTTCGTATGAGTCAATGGCCGCATTCTAGAACCGTGTACATGCATTGCAAGAAAACATATGCCTCATATGGAACTTAGAATGTTCTTCTAAAACTCCTGCCAAAATGCATAGACGTTTCTGTGAGTCTACTGTTGTAATCTCCGATTGATTCAGTGTGTGAAAGAGAAACTTGCACAAGAAAATAATCGTTTGCCAAACTGCTCCGGCGTATCTAAAAGAAAACTGTCGAGGGAGGGCTCCTAGATCTCCATCGGTAGGGTTCACGTTTATGCGAGAGGGAGGTCGTATTTTCTACGATGGCTGAATCCGTAGAGGCTTTTCTTTAAACCAGGCTTCTGTAAGTGTTTTATGTGGCACTAAACCTTTTGGTAACTTGCGTGGGTTCTGGTCATATACTAGGTTCAGCACCTTTGTGGCTGTTGATGCATTTTCTGAGAATCTGGTGCCCATCACATTTAGTGAGGGTTTGATAAGGGATCCCTTCTAAAGAGAGTCCAGAATCGAAGAGGTGTCCGTCCAGGGCAAATCGCAAGCCGTGTGAGCTCAGGGGCTCTAGGAATGCTAAAGTCTGAGTCATCTGTGGCATTTATGGCTATTTTTATTCTTCTTCTTTTCTGAACGAGCCTCCACAATGCAAGTGCTTCAAGAACTTGAACTGTGAAACACAAAGATTCACAGAAGAATGTCAAAAACTGACAAAGAATTGTGGTCGTGTCTAACAAGAGCTTGCACAACGCATGGTGACATGGATGTCAAGAAACACGCATCGGATCTAGCAGTTTTCTTAGATGTATCACAAATTACACACCCATAAACGACAGTCTGAATCCTCTGCGGGTTTCTGTACTGCCATCTACAGTTGAATGCTTGTGCGCATGGGGTTCCTTTTATGCAGTGAGTTTTGATTCTTTGTACACTTACTTAGACAAGACTTGCCCAGATGGACCATCAACTAACTCCGTGCCAGCAGAAAATAGGGACTCTCACCTATCAACAGCCAATTCATTCTGATGTAGAGCTTCGATAACTTTCCTCCCCTCCTCTGTTAGGCCAGCATGAAAACTTGCATTCAGTAAAACATCGACTGTTGTGACTGATTCGGCACATCTGAGGCGTTCATTCTACCTGTACATACAAAACCCACCACCATTCTGCCGAGTTTGTGAAATTTTAGGGATCATCGCATTCCAAGCCGAGATATCCTCGATTCGAAGCTGTTCAAGCATCTTAAGATGGTGTGTCATCATTGAGAACCACAGACCAGCCTAAGTGTAGCTAAAGAATTTCTCGGGAATTCCCATCAAAGAGAGGCTCTTTGTATCTGTAGATATCTAGCAGAAACAGCCCCAAACATCTGTGGCTGTATAAGTCATGGCCTGGGAGTGCGCTCCAAGACATTTCCTGGACACATGAAATGCTGCTCATAGTCTGGCTCCGATAACAGATACAGTATTTTGGAGCTGCCTGCGTAACGAATATCGTATCGCCAGTTGATTTATACAAGGTCACATTGCAATCCATGAGAAATGCATATCCATATGTCATGCAGGGTGTAGTCTTGATACATCCTCGCTGTGATCTACCTCACGCCTGCTTTACTTCTATCTGTCTTCCTAGTCCCGAGAAACCAGCATTAAAAACCAGCACAATACAGCATGGGCTGTTTCAAAATGATTTGAAATATTCTTCTTTGCTAGCCCGTTTCAAATTAAAGAACGTAGTAGTAATGGTTGTCAGGTAGAGGTGTTCTCCATGATCTCTAGATTTCTGTCCATCACATAGTGGTTTCTATCAATTTGTGGCATGATGAACATTATGTTGTTATCATAATTAATGCAGTTCACATAGAGGCATCGTAAAGTCAGGTCAAACCTTTAAAACGAGACTTTTGAATGGATTCATGGAGATGTAAAACTTTGCCAGTCGAATACTAGGAGGAAAAATGCTTTAAGCATGGCCGCAGCTCAATGAAGACGTTTAGTAGGTTCATCTTATATCATATATAGGTCACTGGAATATTAGAGACATTAACATAAACTTGTTTGTTCATATGCATGTTGCAGGGATGTCGAATGTGACAATGTTCTTGTGGACGAAGATGGTGTTGGTTATTTTTAGCAAACATTGGGTCGGCGAAACTCGTAAGCCATACTCTTTGTGAGCCTGGATGCTGTGCTACGTTCAGCTATTGATTATCTGCTATCGTAACCAATACTTCATAGACTCTAGCCGTCCTTGCACAACGTACTCGCATCCTTCAACTGTAGCACTAAGGAAAGGGAAAAGGTACAGAATCAGAGGCATACAAGAAGTGTTACGTTTCTGCATCAGTAAATAAAGCTCATGGTAGCTGTATCTAAGATTTACTCTACAATAGGTTCTTGTTGGTATGCACAAATATCGGTCGCGCTTATCATTCCAACATAACATTTGTCTGTATCCCAACATAAGATTGCAGGGTGTAGTCTTGATACATCCTCGGTGATGTGGAAATGATCCTGCTTTACTTGAAGGGAAGCCCTTATTAGATTGCGCCAGAGGTATAGCATATGGCCCTAAATGACTTCGTCGTATATTGGTGTGCTGGACCGTGCTCATAATCTTGTTTCGCGTTTCTGTAGGTTATCCTACAAAATTATGCAGCATTCATGAACTCACCGTAGGCATTTGGGGTCTTGGATATACAGTCCTAGAGATGGTCGTGGGCAACCCTCCAAGGATCTAGGACAGGTTGATTAATTGTTTCACTTCCGAGCGGTAATCGGTGATTGTTTGGTTCATGGAGTCTCAAACTTAACCATTGAGTTTATTCTTTTCATGCTGTGCCTATGACGTTTTCCAACATCCTTGCTGCAAATGCTTTTTTCTGCTAATTGTCTCCAAATGCTTGGGATTTGTGTGTCGTGCTTTGCATTGTTTTCTTTTTATCCCGTGTCTCTGACTTTTTCCAACATTCGTGCTGCAAATGCTTTTTTCCGCTAGCTAGGTGGCAGCAAATGCTTTTTCCTTGTGTATGACTCGTAAATGCACATTGCAGGCAAGGAGAGATGCTATTTTCTGCGAAGTGTCTCCAAATGCTTGGGATTTGGTGTGTTGGGCTTTTCATTGTTTTCTTTTTATGCTGTGTCTATGACGTTTTCCAACATTCTTGCCGCAAATGCTTTTTTCCGCTAGCTAGGTGTCTCCAAATGCTTATTTCTTGTGTGTGACTCGTAAATGCACATTGCAGGCAAGGAGACAGATCCACCAGTAGTTTTGCCGGCATCGCTGCCAAATGGTTGAAGCTTTCCATCCCTTTGTAGAGACTGGTGTCTCCTGATTCAATGTCCATGGGGGGTTGATCCGAAATGTGGATGATTATGGCTCTCTCTGGGTGATTCCTCCAGCGTATGATCGATCTAGCTTCTGCAGTTAATACGCATGACACATTTTCTTCCTATTCATGCCGGCCGTATTTTCCTTTCGGAGTTCTTCTTGATGCTAAGTTTGATTATGGTTATTTAAGTTATTGTCAGTGCCAGTAATGGCCTTATGTGTTCTTGTTACAGGTCAAAATGTGGAGGGGACGCTCCTATCTTTAGACGACGCTATAACTGGAATAGCTCGGATAGACTATATGATCCGTGGCATGCCAAATGTTTGCAACATTTCTGTGCCAGGTAGTAACTAGAATGCCATGAACCTATGTTTTTTTATACAGCAACATCACTGGAATGGCTTGGATCGAATTTATGATCAGTGGTGTCGATCGAGTATACCATGTTGTCTCATTTGGGAAGACATGAAAATGGAGAACCTTCCCCTTTGTCGGTGGGTGACTGACAGCCTTCTACGTAAGGGCAGATGAATGGTATGAGTCGCTTCCACCCAACCGACAACTATCAATTATTGCTTCAACAATTTTCAAAGCTAGTATACTCGACATCGGAATGCTATGGAGGTATGGGAGGAATTATTAAATTGATTGCAGACGACGAGATCAGTGGATGAAAGAGAATTTTTACAATCGAGTATGAAAGAGAATTCAATGAATTGTGGTCAACCTAGATTCGTATGTGAGAAGAAGGCGAGGTTGAAGATGGAGCGCTTCAAAGTTGGCTTCAACTTTGAAGCACTATCTATCACTTCCACTATCGAGTTGGAAGTGATCAAGTCGCTGTTGGTACGATCTATCACTTAACACTACCTTTGCACTATCAATCACTCCTTCCATTTCACACTCCCTTTGGTTCTGATGGGGATTATAACTAATGATGGGGATTATAACCACTCAACTCGCTCTTCTACCGCTCACTTGTACTTGAAACGTATCGAGTTAGTAAAGGTCACAATTCCAAACCGCTGTTGGTTGCGAGTTTCTTTCTTAATACATGCATTCAATATCATGGTGTTTTTCGATTGTTGAATATAATCCAACCTTTTCTTTCCAATATGCAGGAAAAAAGAACAAAGTTTCTGGACAGCTTCATAATAGAGGATCTAGCTTGTTAAGTTGAGGTCTTGGCTGCAAGTTTGATGCTCGATTACCGTCGAAATATATCCTCACTCAGAGAAGCAAAGGTGTAGTGCTATACTATACTATACTATACTATTGAGTTTGGATGCCTGCAAAGGGAGGAAGAGGGAAAAAATTTGGTTAAGATCCCAGCCCCGAGGGGTTGGGATAGCCTTAACTGTGTTGAATTGGAAAGCCCAGAGGCTTTTCCCGTCCTTATCGAGGGAGATGCTAACCAGCTCTCCTTCTATCGAACACCAAGGTATATAGAAAAAGGATGGATATAGAATCTAGATTGCACTTAAATCTCATAACCTTAGTGCAAGTCAGAAAAGACCTGATTGACAGAAAAATTGTGCAGCACATGTGGGAACACCTCATATATTTCAAATTGGCCTCCAAGTATGATAGGCACCAATTATGTACAACATGATGGCGAATGTGACTTCCAGAAATTTTTGCAAACTCTATGAACTGACTTAAACAGAAAATTAC
>CAKZGI010000159.1 GCA_936914905.1 uncultured Trichormus sp.
ACCAATTACCAATTACCAATTACCAATTACCAATTACCAATTACCAATTACCAATCACCAATTACCAATTACCAATCACCAATTACCAAATAAATACCATGCGAATTCTATTTGTTGCAGCGGAAGCTGCTCCCGTTGCCAAAGTAGGTGGAATGGGTGATGTTGTGGGTGCATTACCTAAAGTCTTAAGACAAATGGGGCATGATGTACGGATATTCCTGCCTTATTATGGCTTTCTCCCAGATAAAATGCAGATTCCCTCAGAACCCATCTGGAAGGGATATGCCATGTTCCAGGACTTTTCCGTTTATGAAAGCGTTCTTCCTGGCACTGATGTTCCTTTGTATTTATTGGGACATTTGTCTTTTAATCCCCGCCGTATTTATGCTGGAGAGGATGAACATTGGCGGTTTACCTTGTTCTCCAATGGTGCAGCAGAATTTTGTTGGAATTACTGGAAACCAGAAATTGTCCATTGTCACGATTGGCACACAGGAATGTTACCTGTTTGGTTGAACCAATCCCCAGATATTACCACCGTATTTACCATTCATAACCTGGCTTATCAAGGCCCGTGGCGCTGGTACTTGGAGAAAATTACTTGGTGTCCCTGGTATATGCAAGGACATAACACCATGGCCGCAGCAGTGCAGTTTGCCAATAAGGTAAATACAGTTTCTCCAACCTATGCAGAACAAATCAAAACCCCTGCTTATGGTGAACAACTTGAAGGGTTGCTATCTTTTATTAGTGGGAAATTATCAGGAATTATCAATGGCATAGATACGGAAATATATAATCCTGCCAATGATAAATACATCGCCCAAACCTTCACCACCGAGACATTAGACCAACGTAAAGTTAATAAAATCGTCTTGCAACAAGAAGTAGGTTTAGAAGTTAATTCCAAAGCCTTTTTAATCGGCATGGTGACAAGGTTAGTGGAACAAAAGGGTCTGGATCTAGTTTTACAAATTCTGGACCGCTTCATGGCCTATACAGATGCTCAGTTTGTCTTATTGGGAACAGGCGATCGCTATTATGAAACCCAAATGTGGCAACTAGCATCTCACTACCCCGGACGCATGGCAACTTATTTACTGTATAACGATGCCCTTTCTCGTCGCATCTATGCCGGTACTGATGCCTTCCTAATGCCCAGTCGTTTTGAACCCTGCGGTATCAGCCAAATGATGGCCTTGCGTTATGGTTCTGTTCCTATTGTCCGTCGTACAGGTGGATTAGTTGATACAGTATTACATTATGATCCTGAAAATGAAGCAGGTACTGGTTATTGCTTTGATCGCTACGAACCTCTAGACCTATTGACCTGCATGATTCGTAGTTGGGAAGGCTTCCGTTTCAAACCGCAATGGCAAGAACTCCAAAAACGAGGTATGAATCAAGACTTCAGTTGGTATCGTTCTGCTCAAAATTACGATAATCTCTATCGATCAATGTATGGTTTACCACCACGAGAAGAAGAACCAACATCAGAACCAAAGTCAATTTGAACATAAGAACCAAAGTTAATTTTGACCGAAGCTAATGATAAATCCTAATTGATCACGTAGAGACGTTTGAACTAACGTCTCTGGAATTCAATACACTAACTTAAATTTTCAGGGTCAATGCCTAATTTCTTTAACATTTCTGCTAATTTGTGGTTCTCTTCTTCAGCTTCTAAAGGTTTCTTTTCAGATTAGAAACGCTTTTATTCAGATTCTTGAATCCGTTCTTCTGGTCTGGAAAATCTTTTTCCTTCTTCATCAAACTAAGACAACCCTTCCCTAGTTATACCTTGATAAGTTCCTATTTCTCTGCCGATTCCTAAACCTATTTCTGCTAGCCAAACAGGATTTCCTGAAATTAGTACATATTTACCATTTACTAATTTATAAACTTCCAAAGGTTCTTTTCTCTTTCTTTGGAGATTATAAACAATATAATATAAAATCCCTAAATCATGGGCATATAAATCTTTTCTAGTACTGTATTCTCCCCGATAGGGTTGGGAAACAACTTCTAATACCAAAATCAGTAATTTATTTTCTTCCCATAGCACATAACTAGGACGTAAACCCTCATAAATAAATCTATTTAACCCAATACTTAAAAAGCCATCTCGAAAAATTGCAGGTTTATTTGGGTCATGATAGATTCCCATATCTACACGGAAAAAACAATCCCATCTTTGAGACCAAATCAACACGAGTATGGCTTTTAATAAGCCGGTTATTAAGTCTTGTAGTTCGTTATCCACTAGTGTGTCGCCAGAGTAGGGTAATTCTTCTGAGGATGGTAAACAGTGCAATGGGTTGTACTTTAGCATGATTGATACTACCAATATCTATGTCTATTAGATGGGAATGCTATTTGATTCATGCTGAAATCATACTCCTTTTAACCCTGTCACCTACTTTAAGGGTAGCAATTTTCCTGATGTTAGCTGAGAGATGTTGAAACAGCAAATAAAGAACTCAAGAGTTTTTTATGAAAAAAAATACTATTTCTCGGTTATGTACTTCTACTTTGATTGGGTTGATATCTTTAACATCTGTTGTAACTAAGACTACATCTGCATTACCTCAAACAACGAAAGCTTCCCTAGTTAAGCAAACTCCTTTACTTAGTAGTCATTTAATCTGGCCAACTCATGGGATCATTTCTCAAGGTTTTCGTAAATATCAACATGAAGGAATTGATATAGCGGGTGCTATTGGCACTCCTATTTTTGCAGCTGCATCAGGTACAGTTGTTAAAGCCGGTTGGGATGATTGGGGATTAGGCAATTTTATCGAAATTCAGCATCCTGATGGTAGTGTGACCGTCTATGGTCACAATAATCATTTGTTAGTTAGGAAAGGTGAACAGGTTAATCAAGGGCAAATTATTGCAGAAATGGGATCTACCGGTAATAGTACAGCCCCTCATTTACATTTTGAATTTTATCGAGATCGTTGGTTAGTTATTGATCCTATGCCGATTTTATCCTCTTCAACCACTGCCAAACTACCATTAGAACAACCAGTTTCACCTTCACAACCAATTCCTGTCAATATTACACCTATCCAAGCTGATGCTGAATGTGCTGGAATTATAGTTATTACAGGTGAGACTGTAAAAATTCCTGTTCAAGTCTGTGAAGAAAAGGGCCAACTATTTTACATTTTTACATTGGACAATCAAAGCAAGATGCTAGTAAACCTGTCAAGATAGCTAGTTGGAATGTTGATAACAATAAATATCGAGCATATAATGAATAGTACTTATTCATACTTAGTTACTCCAGAAAAGGTGGAAGTGTGGCGAAATGCTAGTCAGATTCGTGCTGATAGTTTTAATACTTCCTATAATGCTGGCAATTAAAATTAATTTTTAGTTCAATAGCGTAATGTGACAGTTTACAGGGCGTAATATGGTGTCAAAAATTCTGCAAGTTAAAGAGTATAAAATATATCTAGATTCAATCTATAAAGAATCGCAGTCACTGTTTATAATATCCCTAGTATTTACATAAAGGAGCAAAAAATCATGGAATATATGGCATATTCTTATATGTACATGGCGAATGAAGAGACTCCCGTTAATGTGGATTTGAATCTTCCCAAGTTCCAATTTAATTGGAAAAAATTACTGAAGTCTTCTGCGTGGTTAGGTTTAGCTGGTATTACTGTTTTAGTTGCTTCTGTTTCCCAAGTTAAGGAAGCTTCAGCAGATTATGTGAGAACTAATGGTAATTGTTTATATATCCGCAGGGGTCCTAGGAGTGGTAACTCATCTGTAGCTTGTGTACCTAATGGAACAAACATTGGAGATACTGGAAATGTGAGTAATGGTTTTGCTAAAATTACTTCTGGATGTTATCAAGGATATTATGTTGCTGAAAAATGGATTGGTATGAATCCTGGAACTTTACATAGTCGTCCTGGCCTTGGTATTGGTGGTCGAGTTTTGCTGAGACAGGGCGCTAGAGGTGAGCATGTGAGAGTGGTACAACGAGCTTTAGGTATAAGAGTAGATGGTGTTTATGGACCGAATACTGCTTACCAAGTCCGCAATTTTCAAAGAAGAAATGGTTTGCTTGTAGATGGTATAGTTGGTGCTTCTACTCGCAGGGCTTTGGGTATTAGTTAGTGGGAAAAAGGAATAGGAAATGGGTAACAGGTAGGAGAGTGTCAATCTCATCTGAATAAGTACCCAGCGATGCCCTGAATTTGTCTAAGGGTCGAAGTGTGTCCCCAGCCCTAACCTTCTAATTTACATTCCAAAGCTTTTTTCTGCATGGTTTTGAAGATGTTGTAAAAACCATTGGCGCGGGAAGGAGTTAAACTAACGTTTAAACCTGTAGCTTGAATAAAATCAGGAGTCAGTTGCACGATTTCTGTTGGTGCTAGTCCATTTAATCCTTCTATCAATAATGCGACTAATCCCTTAGTTAGCTGAGAATCCGAATCTCCTTGAAAAACCACTTTCCCATCATGCAGTGATGCTGTTACGTATACCTGAGAAACGCAACCAGGAACTTTGTTTTCGGGAATTTTATCAGCTTCGGGAAATTCTGGCAGTTTTTGGGCATACCAAATTAACTGCTGATAACGCCGCTTTGGGTCAGCAGCACGTTGGAAGCGTTGAACAATCTTAGCTAAAGCAGGTGGTAAGGAGTCAAGACTTAAGGACATAGTTAATTCAGAAAATAATCAGTCTCACCTTGAGTTTAAATTATCTGGAGAGCGATCGCTGTTCAGGTTAGTAGACAGCTTAAATTCTCAGTATAGTGACTGTTTATGTTAATGATTGGCAACAACTGTTAAATATTGCTGCAGATTTGGGATTTTTCTTGAATTTTCTTAGTAATTCTGAAGATTATATTGTCAGTGATTCAATAATCTCAGGAGCAAATCCGGTGTTGACCTCAACTTTACTCGCTACTGTACCTAAACCCCTAGAATGGAGTCCTACTGTTGGCATTATCATGATAATAGCCAACATTCTAGCGATCGCTTTCGGCAAATTTACAATCAAGTATCCCAAATCAGAACCAGCATTACCCGCAGCTAATTTCTTTGGTGGTTTTGGTTTACCTGCTGTACTAGCAACTACAGCCTTCGGTCATATTTTAGGCGCTGGTATCATATTAGGACTGCACAACATAGGTAGAATCTAAGCCTTAGCCTCAAACCCGCCTGTATTAAATTGCTGATTATTCACTTTTCAACTTAAGAACCAGAGAGCAAGTTCTCTGGTTTTTTATGTCTGTATAGAAAAACAGAAATCATTTCTTAAAGAAAAAAAATACTCATTATACCGTATAAATACTTTTCTGATTCTATACAGGCAAGGGTGCCATACCATGCAACTGACGTACAGCATTAAGGCAGACTGGACAATCACAGCCAAACAACTTGATTGCTTAATAACTTTCTGCTTCCGTAAATTCTAGTTCATCGGGCTGATTTTTATCAGGTTGAACTTGTGCTATTTGCATAGTTGGTTTAGCAGTCGTGGGAGTAGCATTATCCATTTGTATACATACATGACGCACAGTTGCTGAGTGGGGAGAACGCACACAAGTATAGATTAGTAGCTACAGGGTTAACAGTTTGACTAGCGTGGACTGGTTTAGCCATCATGACCATAGATATCATAGACATAAACAAGACTGCGCTAGAAAGCAAGGCCAAGATAAATTTTCTGTTAATTTTCTGAAAACAACTTTGTCACTTGGGAACCAAACCAATTCACTTATTCAGATCAATTGGTGTTAATCAGTCCATCTTATACAAACTTGCTGAAAATATGTGTTCCATTCAATGGAAACTATAATATTTTTCTATTGCCTTTCCACCTTGCAGTTTGTTCGTCTTACTCCCCCTCTGTAGATTAACTCAATGAGTAGAGTGATCGCACACAAAGATATATCAAACAACTCCTTATATATTTGCAAACGCTAAAAAGTGTAGGAAATCACATGGACTTCGGAACTTGTAGCTAGACATAAAGTCATATAGGACATCAAAATCAAGTAACTTATTTGACCCACCAAGTCACAAAAGGATTTC
This sequence comes from uncultured Trichormus sp., assembly GCA_936914905.1. GTDB lineage: Bacteria > Cyanobacteriota > Cyanobacteriia > Cyanobacteriales > Nostocaceae > Trichormus_B. The sequence goes on from CAKZGI010000159.1 coordinate 6,063, forward strand.
AAAAACTACAATTCTAGTACCGTAATTAATAGTATCAATCAGATGGATTTTGTCACTTTTTAATAAATGCGGAAATTTTGCTTAATTAAATAGTAAGTAAGTCGGCGGGAAAAGACAGAAGTATTTAACACAAAGTAAAATCACCAAAACCCTCTTCCCTATTGCCTTTTGTATTTTGCCTTTTATAACGACAATTTTTAACGCCAACCTACTTATAGGTGTAAAGACGTTCACTGGAACGTCTTCACATTTATGGGAACATACCCAAAAATTGGGATTTTTTGATTTGGCAGCCTCATAACTAAGGATAAAAACCCCTATCAGTCAAACCTTGCGTTACTCTACCCACACCCAGTGTATAAGCCGCTAACCGCAGATTTACTCCTCTCATCTGTGACCCTTGAATTACTTGACGATAAGCATTCACCATTAAGTGTTCCATTTCCCGCTTCACTCGTTCTTCATCCCAGAACAGGTAAGAAAGACCTTGTACCCATTCCAAATAACTCACCACCACACCCCCAGCATTGGCTAAAATATCCGGTAAAACCGGCTAAAATATCCGGTAAAACCGTCACACCACGCTCGGTTAGCCTCTAAAGTTACAGGACCATTAGCAGCTTCAGCAACAAACTGCCCTTGTATCTGATCAACATTGTCCTCAGTGATTTGATTTTCCAAAGCTGCGGGAATCAAAACATCACAACAGACCTGTCAGGAAAATTAACTTGGTGTCAAAAAAATGGTAGACGGTCAAAATTCCCTTCTACTAAAAGGAAAAATCCACTTAATTATATTCGAGAATATCCACATCGTACAAAAAAATACTGGGAATAACTAACGATCAGTTTCAAGACTTGTTAGCCCAAGCTGAAATGCAGCATAAAAAACTTCAAGC
>CAKZGI010000160.1 GCA_936914905.1 uncultured Trichormus sp.
TAGAGATAGCCAAGCAATTAAAACACAGATATTTTGTTCACTTCAAGCATTTGTTCGTTTATAAAAAATGCGCTCTGAAAACAGAATTCCTAATTGGTATGAATTGCAAAGGAACTTATTCACTTTAGTTGTGCGCGACTACATCGTGGAAAATCTTACGAATGCTGGTGCTGCTTCATAAGCATGGATGAGTTTTTTGTCAATGCGTAACTCCTAATTCACTAGATAATAAATGTATATGTAAATATCTAGTCAAAAAAAATATTGTGTCTGTGTCTATAAAGGTATCCCTAATTACGACATTACAACTGAGAGTTTATCATGACATTAGCATACATTCTTACAGAAACTGATAGAGATATAGAAATTCTACGGAGATTACTGCCAAAAAAACTGAGTCAAGACATTCAATTTATAGCAGGTGCAAGTTCTTACAGAGGGCGTTCTTTAGCTAGTTCACTGCTTGCTAGTCGAAAAACACCAATTGCTCTTGTCACAGATGCAGATACAAATAAGGAATCTCAAATATTTGAAAAGAAAGATTTAATTAATTATGTATTAAGTCAATGATCATCTAGAATTCTTTTTCAGGTTTCTCTGGCAGTTCCAGAAATAGAATCCATATTTTTACAAGATAAATCATTAATTGAAAAAATAGTAAAACTTCACTTTAATGATTTAGAATGGCAATTATCTTAAAGTAAACCTAAAAATTTCTTCGACATAGTCTTAGATAACAAACAGTCGCTCAATGACAAAATAAGTAGGTGGGTGAAAAAACTTATAACTATGTTATGGCGAATGCAGCAAAGGGGAATCAAGCAATCCCAAGGGTTTCAAGTAATTTACATTTTGTTACATAGTTATGTTTAGTTGTATCTACCTACCTACTTACTTAGAAGTATAAATGATGAAGAAATTAAAAGATTACAACAACATCCATTAATACAAGAAATCAAGGATTTCTCATCATCACTTATGGAGTCTTCTGTTGCAACTAATTAACCTACATAGATAGTAGAGAATGAAGAGAACTACCAACATATAGTTCTTAGGTTGGGTTGAGGAATGAAACCCAACAATATAATAATTGAGATCCCCGACTTCTAAGATCGATTATTTGTATTAGCGAAAAATCTTGAAAAGAAGTCAGGGATATTTGGGAAGGAAATAACCCTCATGAGGAGAATCAATATTTCCTTACCTGACACATATCGGAACTTATATGGAATAGTAGCTCAAAGTGCTTACAGCAGCGAAGCGTGAATATTTTCAGGAATTAGTACGACAACACCAAAAACACATCAGAAATGACTGCTCAAAATTGGGAAGATATTCGTCAAGCAGTGCGTGAAAGAATTAACAAATGTCAAGGTACAATTTATTCATAATGTTTGTAATTAAGAATTGATATCATATATAGGGAATCTTTGACCTGCATAGATTATATTTAAGATAACACCGAAAAATTTTACTTAGTTGAGACAGAAATGACTGCTCAAGATTGGGAAACGTCAAGGTAAAATTTAACAGTGATGTTGTCAATTAAGAAGACCTCATAAATCTGGTGTCATTGACAATGAGTTTTAATCAAAATCAAGTCATAAACATACAGAAGATTGCAGATAAATGACGTACATAATCTAAATTAAAATCTAGAGAGTAAGAGCGTTTTACTCGTGACTCCTGACTCCTGCTGTAAATTAACGATGACTCTCCAAATCTTAGACAAGACTAACACAATTTTAGAACAGCGATCAGTTGACAATCAAGACAGTTGCTTGTATCTTAATTCTGAATTGATATTACCCAATAGGATAAACTAACTCTCTGACACTACTTGCAGAATCTTGTTGTAATGCTATATTGGCTATAGCTTGTGCTTCTGTGATTGTTAGCTGTGATATTGCCTGTTTGAGCGGGGCGATCACTTGAGGATTGACACTCAATTCATCTAATCCCAAGCCTAATAAAATGGGTGCAACTAAGGTTTCTGCTGCTACTTCTCCACATACTCCTACCCAAATATTAGCAGCATGGGCAGCATGGACAGTTCGCTGAATCATTCTTAATACCGCTGGTTGTAAAGCATCCGCTAAAGTTGCTACTCTAGGATTTGTGCGATCGCCAGCCATAACATACTGACTCAAATCATTTGTACCAATACTGAAAAAGTCCACTGCTCTGGCTAACTGATCAGCTATAGCTACTGCTGCAGGTGTTTCTATCATCATCCCCACATTCATATTTTCATCAAAAGGTATACCAGCTTGTCGCAGTTCCTCCTGTACCTGATTAAAAATTGCCTTAGCTGCTCGTAATTCTGTTAAAGTAGCAATCATCGGCCACATAATTTTGATATTATGCCCTACACTAGCGCGTAAAATTGCCCGTAACTGAGTTTTCAACAACTGAGGTTTTTCTAAACAGAACCGAATCCCGCGCACACCTAAAAATGGGTTAGCTTCTGTAACAGACAAACTCAAATAAGGAAGTTGTTTATCTCCACCTATATCCAAAGTGCGAATAACTAACGGTTGCTTATCTAAAACTTGCGTAATCGCTTGATAAACTTTCAGTTGTTCCTCTTCTGTAGGTGCGCTTGTTCTGTCCAAGTACAAAAACTCTGTACGAAGTAATCCCACACCTTCTGCACCATGATTTACAGCTAATTGTGCATCCGTAATACTACCAATATTTGCCAATATTTTAATGTGGTAACCATCACGAGTAACTGCTGGTTGATGTGCCAGCTTTCGTGCTTCTGCTTGGGCAATTTTCCAAGTCTCTCGCTTGGATTCTAGTCTATCTAATGTCTCAGTTGCTGGTGCCACCCAAACTTTGCCACTTTCACCATCAAGCGCCATCAATGTAGCACTTTGCAAGTTTAAGACCTGGGCATCTATACCCAAAACCGCAGGAATACCAAGGGTTCGAGCGATAATGGTACTATGGGAAGTTGCACTTCCAGAGGTCATGCAAATACCCATCACTTTGCTTGGATCAAGCTTAACAGTATCTGAAGGACTTAAATCTGTCCCTACGACAATAGATGGTTCTGTCAGTTCCAAGTCAGTGGGAGCATTACCCAGTAATATTCTTAACACCCTCTGTCCCACATCAACCACATCGTCAACTCGTTCTTGTAAATAAGAATCCTCTAGTTTGCGGTAGGAATTTGCGACTGGATCCACTACAGCTTGCCAAGCCACTTCTGCGTTGAGACGTTCTTCGACAATATGCTGACGTGCGCCTTCTAGCATCACAGGATCTGCCAAAAATAGGAGATGAGCATCAAAAATTGCCGCTTCCGCATCACCAATTTGAATAGATGTGTGGGAGAGTAAAGTTGCAATTTCCTGTTTAGCAATTTGAATAGCTCTTTGTAATCGTTGCCACTCTACATTCACATTTTCTATGTGATATTCCGTAAAAGCTACAGCGGTAGATTGATAATGAACTAATGGGGCGATCGCAATTCCTGGAGAAGCCGCAATTCCCGAGAGTTCACCCTGGGTCCGTGCGGTAAATTCTTCAGGTGGTGATGTTAATCCGAGAATGCTATCATCTTCCCCAAAATTGTTGATAATCAATTTCTGTAAAGCTTTTAGCGCCTCCTGGGCATCAACTCCAGTCGCAGTAATCAGCAATTCATGTCCTTGACGTACTCCCAAGGTAGCAACTTGGTTAATACTGTCACCCCGGATAGGTTCTGTATTTCTAGTTAAATTTTGTACCCTGATTTGCGCTTGAAATTGGGATGCAGTGGCAACAAATTGGGCTGATGGACGGGCGTGTAAACCCAAGCGGTTACGAACTGTTAACCGTATTTCGTTGGTGGGAATTTCGGAATTATTTGTAGGTTGGCTACTGACTGTTGATAATGGACTACTAATTAAACCTAGTTGTGTTTCTTTTGCTACTAATGCTCCTTGTGCTTCCGCGATAACTTGCTGGACACCTCCACCCGTAGCAGCAGCGACAGCCGCAGCAATAGCACCTTCTACTAACGGTGCTGCACACAGATATACGTGATCTCGTTGTTCAGGAGGTAGAAACTCCAGTGCCATTTCCGCACTCATTAAAGCACTACCTAAGTCCATCAATACGAGAACACCATCATCAGAGAATACAGAGGCGATCGCTTCATAAACCTTAATCGCATCTGTACCTAGTGGATTTTCTGGATCGTCAATGCCTGCTGCCACAGCAAGGGGAACTTGTCCTTGAACCATCTGTGCAGCTAGTTCCTGTACTCCTAGAGCTAATTGTTTACTGTGCGAAACAATAACAATGCCAACCACGGTAATACCTTAGCCAGTTACCCATTCCATTATTCCTTGTCAAAAGACAAAGGCCGCATTTATTTAGGTTGTATTTAGGTTCTAGTGGACAAGATTAATTTTTATAACAAGAGGCGAGTACAGGAGTCAGGAGAAAGAATCGAAATATGTTGAAGAACATATTGCTTTTGTTAGGTAGGTAAGCACCTGAAATCCATAGAGATTGATGTCAGCATTAAGAAATCAAAATTAAGAATCCAAAATTGATCTTATTGCTTATGCTTCGCTATCAAAATTCAGCGTATCTAATAAATATTCTGTAACTTCAATAAGCTTGAGTACAGAGTTTAGAGTTGGTGGGGTAGTATTTAAACCGTGAGCGATCACTCTTTTTCTATCCGGTGTAAAGCCGCATCTTCATCTATTATGAATCACTTAAGTTGCTTAGGTTTATTATCTACCAGTTTTAATAATCGCTGTCCCTCAGAATAGGAAGTGGTTCCTGATTCAGGATTAATAAGTTGATTAATAATTCCGATGATTTCGGCTTTAATTTCATTTTTATTACTTAATTCTTAAGCAATAAAATGTTGTGATCTTTCCTAATTAGCTTCATTGAGGGTTTCCTTAGGATCATTTTCTGCTTGAAGATGATTTTTAAGAGTTCCTAAATTAGTGTGATACTATGCTATTAACTTGTTAGCTTCTACATAACTGGGTTCTTGAACTTGAATATTTTCTAATTCTTGAATTGCCTTTTCCCATAAATCACCAGTTCGTTCCCATTTCTGTATAGAATGAGGTGAACGTTAGGAAGCTTTCACAGCAGCTAAAGCATATTGTTTTGCAGCCGGAATGTAAATGATACTGCTGGGATCAATAACAGTTTTTTGTTTAACTTGATAGGAGGCAATTAATTTTTGTGCATCTACAATATTGGGGATTTTCATTTGGCACTTTTTCAAGTCTGTAAATTGCCTGTTCCCATAATTCCGATGCTACTTGAGAATTTTTTGGTTGAATTGTCTGGGCTTCTAGATCAAATTATTGTGCAGCAGCAGTAAAACGACTAATTCGCCCATATTCAAAATCGTGTTTGAAGGCTACAAGTTGAGTTTGGGCTGTTTTACCTACTAATGTTTGTTGAGAAATTAGATCTAATTGATCTATAGCAGCTTGCTACAATGCGAAGGCAGTTTCTCGATCTTTTGTATTTTTAGCCTGTTGATATTGCTGTTTTGCTGTCAATAGAGCCTCTTTAGCTTCATTCAAGGGAACTAAAGCATTCTGATCGTGGAAAACAACAGCTTCTAGCCGCACTACTCGTTCTCTGGCCTGCTCAAATTCATCTAAAGTAAACTGCTACCTACAACTAAACAAACTACAATAACGCTGAGGATAGTAACCCAAAAACCAGACTGATAAATTATCCAGAAAAATTGGGAGCATCCCAAATGTGTAAGTTTATTGTCATGCTGTAGCTTGCTTCCCGCAGGGTATGAAGCGCAGCGCAGTGAAGCACTCGGATTAATTGCTCAGACCCTAGATTCTAGAGCCTCTGCCACGCTTCGCTAACAGAATGACAATTTATGATATATGATATTTTTGCAAAATTGGGATGCTCCCGAAAAATTTTCTTGTCTGCACACAACCTCTAGGCAGCGTTGCTACCATAAATAAATATTATGGAATCAATCAGATAATTTTTAAAATGTCAACAGCTTTAATTACCGGTGTGTCAGGTGGAATTGGCAAAGCTTTTGCAGATGAATTAGCGGCACGCAGAACAAATCTTTTTCTCGTTGCAAGTTTATCTGAGAAACTCAACCAAATAGCCACGAAATTACAACAGAAATATCAAGTAAAAGTCGGTATTATAGCTAAATATTTCACACTAAACAATGCCATAAATGAGGTATTTATATCCTTAAAATAAAGGCTAAGCAATTGATTTGTTAATCAATAATGCTGGCTTTGGTGATTATGGAGATTTTGCTGAACAGGACGTAGAACGGCAATTAAAATTGATTCAATTAAATATTATGGTATTGGTAGATTTAACCCACAAAATTCTACCTTTAATGTGTCAGTGTCGTTCAGGCAACATTATTAATCTTCCTTCAATTGCTGGCTTTCAACCAATGCCCTATATTTTCGTCTATGCTGCGATTAAAGCCTTTATTCTCAGTTTTAGTGAAGCATTATGGGCAGAAAATCAAGATTATGCTGTCAAAGTTTTAGTGGTTTGTCCAGGTCCTACAGAAACTGACTTTTTTACAGAAGCAAAGTTTCCTGAAATTTTAGCAGGTGCAAATAATAAAATAGCGACTCCCGAAGAAGTTGTACACGATGCTTTACAAGGTTTAGAAGAATGTGTTTCTACAGTAGTAAGCAGTGGATTAGAAAATAAAGTCATTGTTAATATAGACCGATTTCCACCACGAGAATCCTTAGTTAAGTGCGATCGCAAAACAGTTTAAGGATAATTCGTAATTCGTAATTATCAAGTAAGGATTCAGGTCGAAGCTAGAGGGATTAAAGAAGGTGTCTGCAAAGCGGGAGCACCCACTATTGGAAGATACACAAGTTTTAGGAGAATATAGTGTAGATTAGCAACGATGAACCAGGATAAAAAGAACGGCTCAAAGCCTGCTTAGAAGAATTCGTAAGTTTATCTGACTTTTGTCTGATAACAGACTTGGAAGACATAGAAAAAACAGTAAGGAGTCAAATATTAGAACTGGTAAGTCCAGAAATAGCC
>CAKZGI010000161.1 GCA_936914905.1 uncultured Trichormus sp.
GACCAATGACCAATGACCAATGACCAATGACCAATGACCAATGACCAATGACTAACTTACAAATTTTTCTAGATATTGCTACTGAAGCAGCCTTAGCTACTGGTGTAATTTTGCAAGATTATTTAGGTAAAGTTGAAGATACAATTACCGAAAAAGGAAGACCTGGTGATTTACTCACAGCAGCTGATAAGGCTTCTGAAAAGGTGATTTTGGAAATATTACAACGTCATTTTCCTCAACATTCCATTCTCGCGGAAGAATCAGGGAAATTGGGAGATCAAACGAATGAATACCTCTGGGCTATTGATCCTTTGGATGGTACAACCAACTACGCCCATCAATATCCCTGTTTTGCTGTTTCCATTAGTTTATTTATTCAAGGTGTACCGCAAGTTGGTGTAATTTATGACCCATTTCATAATGAACTATTCCGGGCTGCTGCTGGCTTAGGTGCAACTCGCAACCGCCGAACTATTAAGGTTTCTAAAACTGCTGAATTGAATAAAAGTCTGTTAACAACAGGATTTCCTTATGATCGCCGGGAAACTACGGACAACAATTATGCAGAATTTTGTCATCTTACCCATCTTACTCAAGGTGTTCGGCGTGGCGGTTCAGCATCCTTAGATTTGGCTTATGTTGCTTGTGGCCGTATCGATGGTTATTGGGAGAGAGGTATTGCACCTTGGGATGTTGCTGCTGGTATAATTTTAGTACAGGAAGCTGGTGGATTGGTAACAGCTTATGATGGTACGGCTATAAATATTGAATCAGGGAGAATCCTCGCTACTAATGCTTATATTCACAAAGATCTGAGTCAAAAATTAATGCAAATCTCGCCTCTGTCATCTTGGTAAACAAGAAAAACTGCTGAGATTTGATAAATAAAAATTACAGGCGGGTTAAACTATAAAAATTGGCGCTTGGGTGCAAGATTCCTATATGTCTTTAAAAATAGATGGTGGGCTATTTAAATATGATTTCATAGATTATCACGCAATTCTGTGTATTCCTGTTGATGCGGATGGCAAAGAAGTACGTAGACGTTATCTCAAAATTGCTCGTCGCTTGCACCCAGATAGTTCCGTAGTTGCAAAGACTTCTGACAAAGATATAGCCAATATGTTGCTATCCAAGCTGGTGAATCCGGCTTATGAAAAACTGTCTGTAGAACGCAATCGGGCAGAATATATTTTGGTTTTGTCCCAAATTGGCAAACGTCTAGCACAAGAGTCAACAGAGATAGAACTTAAGACTGAGGCAGCTAAGGAATTAGCGATCGCACCCAACATTGATTTATCGTATAAAATTGCACTTGCTAAAATTGCAGAAATCCAATTTGCTGAGTTACAGCAAACGACCCAATTCATTGCCCAAATTAGTGAATTGAATTTAGTGTACTTAATGCGGTGTGCAGGTAAGTTAACTGTAACGACACCAGTTGTTAAACTGGCAATTCATTCCAGCACACCACCACCCCCACCAAAAGAAGACTCTGTGGTGGAACAGTACCTGCGACGGGCTCAAACTCTGATTAAGAATAAGCAATTTGTCCCAGCCAAAGTAGAATTACAAGAAGCCTTGAAGTTAGAGCCGAAAAACAGTCGTGCCCATAGCTTCATAGCTATATTATATATGCGGCAAAGTCAGCTAAAAATGGCAAGAATTCACTTCGATAATGCACTTAAATTAGATCCCAAAGATCCCATCGCTTTGGAGTGGAAACCCAAAGTTGATCAGGTTTTAGGGAGTCAATCTGGTACTAGTCAGGTGAAAAAATCTGCCGATAGCGGAGAGCCACAACCAGATAAGTCTGGAAATGGTGGTTTGTTTGGTGGTTTGTTTGGTGGGAAGAAAAAATAATGGTGTATCAACCAGCAGCGGGAGCTAGGGATTTACTGCCCTTAGATGTGGCTCAAAAACGCTGGATTGAAGATAGGTTACAACAAGTTGTTCATCGTTGGGGATATCACAGGATTATCACCTCAACTTTGGAAAGAATGGATACTTTAATGGCTGGTGGAGCAATTCAACGCCATAAGGTAATACAGTTACAAAATGGGCAAGATGAGGAATTGGGCTTACGTCCAGAACTCACAGCTTCTATTGCCAGGACAGTAGTCACTCGCATGGCAGAGGCTACTTATCCCCAAAGGTTGTATTACAATACAAATGTGTTTCGTCGTAACTGGGAAAGGCGACATAATCGCCAGCAAGAGTATTATCAGGCTGGAGTAGAGTTGCTAGGATCAGGTGGGTTACTGGCAAATGCAGAAGTGCTGCTTTTGGTAGCCAATTGTTTAGAAGCTTTGGATTTGCGGGGATGGCATTTAATTCTAGGTGAAGCGGGAATTACCAAATTTCTGCTTGATGCTTTCCCGACTCATGTCAGAAGTAAAGTGCGGAGTGCGATCGCTCATTTAGATCGAGTAGCCTTAGATACCTTGCCTCTGAGTGAAGAACTGCACGAACGTGCCAGAATTATGCTTGATTTGCGTGGTAATAGTGCAGATGTCTTGGCAAAAATCAGCAGTTTAAACTTAGATGCAGATCAACAAGAAGCAGTAAATAATCTCAAATCTCTCGTCGAGTTACTAGAATCAGAAGGTAAATTCCCCTTAATTCTTGACTTGAGTTTGATTCAAACCATAGACTATTACACAGGTATAGTGTTTGAAGTAGTTAGTAATACTGATGGTCAGGCACAGGTACTAGGGCGAGGTGGTCGTTATGATCACCTTCTAGGGTTATATCATCCTCAAGGAGAAAACATTCCCGGCATAGGCTTTGAATTGAGCATTGACGATTTATACCAACTTCTTGCTTCTACCCAGCAATTACCGCAAACTACCCCAGCGAGTAACTGGTTAGTAGTGCCAGAAAGCAAAAATGCTGACGCTGCGGCCTTTGCTTACGCCCAAAAACTGCGAGATTCTAGCAATTTAGTGAGGGTAGAAATGGACTTAGGGGGAAGAGATGCAGAAGCAATTCGGAACTATGCAAGTGATCGCTCTATCGCCCAAATCGCCTGGATTAAAGCTGATGGTTCACCCACAATTGAAGCAGTCCGTTAACAGGTAATATTACAAACTGTTACGCTAGAAACTGCTGATTCAATAAAGAGAGGGAATCGAAAAAATGCCACATACAATTGTGACTGACGTTTGTGAAGGTGTTGCTGACTGCGTAAGTGCTTGTCCTGTAGCTTGCATCCATGAAGGACCAGGCAAAAACATGAAAGGAACAGATTGGTACTGGATAGACTTTGCTACTTGTATCGACTGTGGCATCTGTTTACAAGTTTGTCCAGTAGAGGGAGCAATCTTACCAGAAGAACGCCCTGAATTGCAAAAAATAGCAGAATAGGTGACAGGTGACAGGTGACAGAAAATTATTGTTACCAATTAGTAATTACAGCTTCCCTGTTCCCTGTTACCTATTTCTAATGACTAATGACTAATTACTAATGACTAATGACTAATGACTAATAACTATTTATTAACAGTTGAAAATGTCCATGCGGGATATATTAAAGATGTAGATATCTTGCAGGGTATAAATTTCCGGGTTGCAGCAGGAGAATTAGTTACCATCATCGGTCCTAACGGTGCAGGTAAATCTACTTTAGCAAAAACAATTTTTGGACTTTTGACACCCCACACAGGGACTATTACCTTCAAAGGGCAAAATATTACAGGTTTAAAACCAAATCAAATCGTGCAGAGGGGAATGTGTTATGTTCCCCAAATCGCTAATGTTTTTCCTTCCTTAACAATAGAAGAAAATTTAGAAATGGGGGCTTTTGTGCGGAATGTTGCCCTCAAACCCTTAAAAGATAAAATATATACCATGTTTCCCAGATTGAGCGATCGCCGTCGTCAACGTGCGGGGACTCTCTCAGGTGGAGAACGTCAAATGTTAGCGATGGGTAAAGCATTGATGTTAGAACCCAGCTTATTATTATTAGATGAACCTTCAGCGGCTTTATCTCCTATTTTGGTAACGCAAGTATTTGAACAAATTAAACAAATTAACCAATCGGGTACTGCTATAGTTTTAGTAGAACAAAATGCCCGTAAAGCTTTAGAAATGGCTGATACAGGTTATGTTTTAGAGTCAGGACGTGATGCGATGTCTGGTCCCGGTAGAGAATTATTAAATGATCCAAAGGTGGGAGAATTATATTTAGGTGCAGGAAAAGGGCATTAAATATTTTTAATCTCATGCAGAGGCGCAGAGTCCCAAAGAAGAATGCAAGAGTGAAATGAGCAAGATTAGAAATTCAATTTGTCAATAGTTTGACTTTAATTCCTGGAAATTGCCTAGAAGGATATATTGATAAATATGCGTATTGAAGAATTACATTTACAAAACTTTCAAGGTTTTCGAGAACTTAAATCGAACCTTTTCGCTCATCCAATTGTTGATAACCACTGTCAGTGTCGAACAACTTCCAAAAC
>CAKZGI010000162.1 GCA_936914905.1 uncultured Trichormus sp.
AATGGAATTACACCCCTAAACCAGAGTTACAGGTTATTTAATCCACTATCCTAAGAACCTGTACAGATGTTGAAGTAACATCTGTATATTTTATTTTTTCAGTCTATTTATTGGCGTAGTAAATAGCAGTTGATCGCTCATCATGGATACCTGATATGATGCCTACAGGTTTATTAATTTGCTAGTATTAAATATTGAAACTGCTGAGGCAGATTGCTATAGCGTCTTAATATCAATTTTCCGCAAACAATAAACTAAACTATAGTTATTAAATACCCAACTGTTTCCCCAGTTTTCATGTACAACACCACAACGCCAGTATAGTTTTTTATAGCTGATAGTTACAAGAAAAGAGGTCATAACTGACCCCTTACAAATCTACCAACATAATCTTTGATGTATAGAAATTAAAGTAAACCAGTATTTATACCTTGTTTGCCAGTTGCTAGTTCCACCTTAACTATTTTGCCACCCATTTTCATGATGCGTTGCTGTTCACGGAACCAGTTCTCAAATGCAACCAACTTGGTGAAGTAGGTATTTTGTAATTCGCGTTGAGTGCGAACTCTGGATTGGCTGGGAACACAAGCAGTTACTTTAAATAAACGAGCCATTTTTTTCTAATCTCCTGATATTGTTGGGAAAACTTTTTTATCTCAAATATTTTGAGTCAAAATCTTTAATTATTTTTTCCAAGCCTGGGAATCAACCATCAATACTAGACTGATAACACTTACAATTAATCAGCAAGAGAACTTTCTAGCACTGACAATTGATTTCCAAACCTTAATAAAGCCGCACCTAATTTATTAAGTGCAAACCTAACTCCTAGCTCAAGCCAGAGGAGATATAGTCGAAGTAAACGCCCATTTCTTTGCCAGCGTCAGGACCAACCAAGCTTGCAGTTACTTCTTTCATGGCTTGGATAGCTTGAACGGTAGCACCTACGGGTACACCCAAGGAATTGTAGGTTTCTTTCAAACCGTTTAATACGCGCTCGTCGAGGATGGAAGAATCTCCAGCCAACATAGCGTAGGTGGAATAACGCAAGTAGTAATCCAAGTCACGGATACAAGCTGCGTAACGACGGGTGGTGTACATATTACCACCGGGACGGGTGATATCAGAGTACAACAAGGACTTAGCTACAGCTTCTTTAACTATAGCAGCAGCATTAGCACTGATAGTTGTAGCTGCACGAACACGCAGTTCACCAGTAGCGAAGTAGCCTTTGAGCTTTTCTAAAGCAGCGGTGTCAAGGTATTTACCTTGAACGTCAGAAGAATTAATTACAGAGGTAATTGCGTCTTGCATTGTTGTTATTTCCTTATTTCCAACTTGATTGCAACAGTTTTAGTTTCAGCAGTTAAATAGCTGTAACTTAACCCATTGCACCAACAACGTAGTCGAAGTAAGAACCAGCTTCAGCAGCGTCTTCAGCAGACAACAGGGTAGAAGCAACGCTCTTCATAGCAGCAACGCCACCAGCAACAGCTTCAATGGGAGTACCCAAAGACCTGTACATTTCACGTACACCAACGATACCGATTTCTTCGATGGGGGTTACATCACCAGAAACGATTCCGTAGGTTACAAGACGCAAGTAGTAGTCAAGGTCACGAAGACAAGTAGCTGTCATTTCTTGACCGTAAGCGTTACCACCAGGGGAAACAACATCAGGACGCTTTTGAAACAATTGGTTGCCAGCTTGTTTAACAATGCTTTCGCGGTTGTCAGTCAATACTTGAGCGATGCGGAGACGTTGTGAGCCACCAGCAACAAAGCTCTTAATGCGATTTAATTCACCGGGGCTGAGGTAGCGAGCTTCTGCATCAGCATTCACGATGGCTTTCGTGACGATACTCATTAATGGATTCCTCCAAAACTAATGAAACCAGAACTTGGTTGATAGTAGAGCACTGTGTTAAGCACAGTATGAGCCAGGTTGGGTATTTACACACGCAATCTGGAAAACTGAACTACCTTCCGCAAATTATTCTCCGGCATTATGTTGAGTATTTATGACTGCTCTTAATATTTTGTAACAATCATTTTCAGATTTCCTCATTTCTAGAGAACAGGGAATAGGGCATTGGGGATTGGGTATGGGGCATTGGAGTAAGAATTTATTATTCTTAGTTTTTTCCCCAGTCCCCAATACCCTATCTGTTACCAGGATGACCAGTTAACACAGCAGGAGATAAGCTAGACCAAGATTGTTTAACCAGGTCAGCTTCTGCTTGTACACTACCCAAGTAGTTACCTGCTGGTAAAGAGGGGAAGCGGTTGTAAGGTACAACATCTTCACCAAAGTAGCGAGCATACTCTGGGCTGTTCACGATGCCTTCTACAGCAGCCCTTAAACCTCTATCAGCCAATATCTTGTTATATTGACGGATTTCACCTTGGGTTGCAGGTGCGCGTCCAAATATGTGACGGAATAGGAACTCAATTACCTTGGTGTTGGGATAGGGAGTGTAGAACCGTTTGCGGTAGATTTCAGAACTAGCTAGTTCAAGGACAAATTCACGCACAGTAATTTCACCGTTACGCAGTTTGCTATCTAAGTCATTACGGCGGAAATATTCAGGAACTTGACCGCTAAATACGTCCATTACTTGACAATAAATAGCATTAATTACCTGATTCCTTTCGGGAGAATTGGTACCAGTGGTTGCGCGGTAAATACGGGCTGGTTTGCGGCGAATTGTACCAACACCAACTTCTACAGACTGACCACGACCTTCATTGAAGGAACGACCCAATTCCATAAACAAGGGGTTAGCCTTGTCGATTTGTTTAGCTTGAGCTGCTAAATCTGCGATCGCCTTCGCTAAGATTGGTGTATTCTCAGTCTTAATTCTGGGCTTCACAGTCTCAAAGCTAGGTACAACCAAGTCATCATTTTGCTTAGTTAGCTGCTTGTAAAGCTTCTCTGTATTGGGGAAGTTAGCCGCAGGTAAGGTGGGGAAGCGACGATAAGGAACAGTATCTTCACCAAAAGCTTGCGCGTACTCAGCACTATTGACCATTGCGGCAATAAACGCCTTGATACCTTGAGTAGCCAAGATTTGGTTATACTTGCGAATCTCCGCTTGGTCAATAGGTGCGCGTCCCAAGAAGTGCTTAGTACCCAACTCAATTACTTTGGTGTTGGGATAAGGTGTATAAAATTCCTTGAGGTACAGGCTAGAATAACCAAGAGCTTGAACAAATTCCTTCACAGAAATATTGCCATTACCCAACTGAGTTTCTAGAACAGTAAACTCATTTTTCAGGATGTAAGGTGCAATATCCCGTTCAAAAATCTGACGATAAGCACTACCAATTAAAGTCTGTACTGCCACTTTATCAACAGTATTTGCAACCAGCTTGAATACCTTGGTTTGTTGACGCTGCTTGCTAACACCTTGATTGATACGGAAGTCAATATCTGGTTGGGTCCGCATTTCAGTAACTGCGCCCAATTCCACAAAGCGTGGGGTTACTTCCTTATAAACATTCGCTACATCTTCACGAATAGTACCAACTCGCAATTGACGCAGAGATACACCCGCAGGAGTTAAATAGCGTTCGTAAGGAACAGTATCTTCATTGAAAGCCTCGCTGTATTCAACGCTGTCAATAATTGCATCAACAACTGCGTAGAAACCCTTCTTAGCCGCAAGGTCAAAATACTTGTTATTTTCTTGGCGACCGTAAGTAGGACGACCTAGCAAGCGACGGTGAATATACTCAATAGACTTACACACATATAGAGAAGTCCAATACAGCTTACGGAATAAATCGGATTTCGCCAACACCCGTACAAACTCACGTACAGTAATATCGCCATTTTCTAGCTTAATTTCTGCAACTTTCAGTCGTTGTCCTTCGTAAACATCACGACTGAAAACTTGTAAGTAAGCAGCTTTGATTACCGCTTGAGTAGAGCTTTCTGAGAATTTAACACTTGCACCATTGGCATCTTTTTTACCAAAAGTTCCAGGTAATCGGTCTAACTTAAACACCTTAGCACCAAGAGTACCAGGAGCTACACTCCGCGCTTGAGGATTGCTCAGTTGGTTATTAATACCAGGCCCTTGGTGAATCAAGATCCGGCGGGTATCCTTACCAAAAGGTGCGGGGCTACTGCTGGGGTTGCGCGTTTCTTTAGGGAAAATCGCGCCAAATTGAATTTCTAAGGGATCATTACCAGAACCGTAGGGATGTTGGTCAGGCAATGGTTGTTCATAACCCGCAAAAGTAGTAATAAATTGAGGAACTTTACGGAAAGGCGCACTGTGTTTAAACAGGTCTTGCTGTTGTCCCCAGTTCCGACACTCTTGGGCTTCTTGACCTAAACCCCGGAGATAAGGAACCGTTTCTTCACCAAAGTAATCGCTATATTCATTAGAATCTACCAAAGCATCAACTAATGCTGGTAAACCTCCCTTGGAAATAATTGAGAAGTAGTTTTGAACTTCTTCCCGGCTGCTGGGTCCTCGTCCTAAAATGTGACGGAAAGCCAACTCAATCACACGGCTGTTAATAAAGGGTTGGTAAAACTGTTTTTGGTAAATAGGAGATTTAGCTAAACGGCGAATAAACTCCTTCATGGAGATAGAGCCGGTTTTCACCTTAGATTCTAAGTCAGAGATGGACAAGCTGTAAGCACGAGTGATATCGCACTCAAATACTTGACGATAAGCGGCTTTCACAACTTCTGTTTTTTCAGTAGCTGATAAACCGGGCTTCATCACGAACTTAGGACGACGTTCAGCGGCGTTGAAGTAAATTTGAGGAAGTTGTAATCCTTGTTGATCGCCAGAAGGACGTTGACGAACCTTTGTAGATGGTGTGGGTGCTTGGAATTCAGTAAGCAACACATCCATGTACTGAGTCACGATGTCAGTGGCGACAGCATCTTTACGGAAGTAAGATAGGGATGCTGACTTAATTTCCTGTAAAGCCACTAAGGTAGCTTCACCAGAACAAGCATTCTCAATTATTTCACGCAAACCGCGTGTGTTCACAGAAATTATGTTGGGATCGCCAGCAACGATCGCATAAGTAGCATAGCGTAAGAACCAGGATAAATCCCGTAAGCTCTTAGCCATGTTGCCAGGACCATAACGTGCTACGTTGATCGGTCTAAAACCAGCAGGTGTGGGACCACCAGCGGAGGTATTGAAGATAGAACGGAGGTTTTCTAAGAAACCACCACGGCTTTCAACGTAGGTGACTGTCCCTAGTTTCATTCCTTCTTGGAGATCTCCACCACCAACCATCGCTAGTTCAGGTTCTCTGGGCTTTTCTAAGAAAGACATGGGAGAACCACCAACGAAAATCCGGTTAGCAGCCCGAGAAACGATGATTTCGGAGTTTTCTGTCAGAGTTTGAGCGATTTCTATACGTTTTGCACCAGATGCAAAATAAGTTGCTAGTTCACCCAGTTCACCAGTTCCCAGAAAACGGTCTTGCTGTTCTGCTTGGGAGATAGTGGCTACAGGTAGGGTTTGATATAGCTGCGGACGAGCAACTGAGCTTCCACCACTTGCTTTCACACTCATTGGATTTGTAAAACTCCTAATAAATAATAAGCGTTTATTGTTTAAATCTGAATTGTTTTAGGCTTGACATATCTATGTATTTATGCGTCAGCAATATTGCCTACAAAGTTGCCAGTAAACAAATCAGTCACTTTTTAGATTAGAACGTTTTGCGGTTACGCTGCTGATTTATTAAGAAGTATGTCAAATCTGAAATCTAAATCTGCCAATAGGAATATGCATATACTTTGATTAGATTTTTATTAATCATTCTTTGTATTAGCATGTCAAGCTGCGCTAAATGATCCCCTACTGCTTAGAAAAATGGTGTATCTTGTTGTTCAAGCATTTATTTAATGTGAAACTGCACAGAATCATGGAATCCATGAATTGATCTGAGTCTATGTTTATGTCTATGTTTATATAAATTTATCTGTCTTGTTTGTCCTGAAAATCCTATTCTATTATAGAATAGGGTGAAAACCCCGAAATAGAACTCTAAAAAGCCAAAAAGTTTTTAGGATTCTATGTCATTTAAGTCGGGGATGAAAGCCATCTAGAGCAAAAGCATTAAAACAGACTGGCTACGATTTAAGTACGGTGGGGCGCACCAAAACTTTTAACGCTTGCGGAGAGATAACCTTCTACTCAGATTTCGTAACAAATTTGGGCATGGTTGCTCCTTGAAGCGAAAATCCCCCGTTCTTTAGACCAGGGAGGGTCAAGCGGTTTGGTATTGCTGCACAAGATTTTGATAAAAGTGTCAATATTGTGAATATTCAATCAGTAACAATCAGTAATCAGTAAATAGTGAACAGCGATTCAGACATGATGGTGAGGCTTTGAAAACGAGTTGTAATTTTGAAAACGAGTTGTAATAAGGATCTCCCTATTCCCTCTTTCATATTTCCCACTCCCCACTCTAACTAGATAATTTATTTTTCACGACTACCAACAAATGATAGAAGTTGAACATCTGAGTAAAACTTACGGTTCCAGCTCAGCCATTACCGATATCACCTTTAGCGTTGAACCAGGAGAAATTTTAGGGTTATTGGGACCAAATGGTGCAGGTAAAACCACAACCATGCGGATTTTAGCCGGTTATTTACCAGCAACCGGAGGTACAGTCAAAATAGCAGGGTATGATGTCCATGAAAATTCCCTTGCAGTGCGCCAAAAAATTGGCTATTTACCGGAAACACCGCCGTTCTACTCCGAAATGACGATTGAGGGATTTCTGCACTTTGTAGCCCGAATTAAAGGGGTGTCCGCAGGTGATCGCCATGAAAAAGTCCAAGCAGCCATGCAACGCTGCAACTTACAAGACAAGGGCAAAGTAATTATTCGCAAACTTTCCAAAGGCTATAAACAAAGAGTCGGTATAGCCCAAGCTATTGTTCACGATCCCCCAGCCATTATCCTGGATGAACCTACCGTAGGACTAGATCCCCGACAAATTATTGACGTGCGAAACTTAATCAAAAGTTTAGCTGGAACCCATACAATCATCCTTTCTACCCACATTCTCCCAGAAGTGAGCATGACCTGTAACCGCGTCGCCATCATTAATCGTGGCAAAGTTGTAGCTACTAATACTCCAGAAAATTTAGTGACACAGTTGACGGGAGGGGCTGGCTATGAATTAGAAATTACAGGAGAAGTAGCACTCGCCAAACAGGTATTGAAAAATGTAGCTGGAGTGATTTTGGTAGAATCAATGCTGACAACTGATCACAACCGCGCTCATTTGCGGGTAATATCCCAAGCAGAAACAGAACCAGGCAAAGATATTGCTGCGGCTTTGATTCGCAGAGGATTTGGATTATATGAAATGCGGCGAGTTAACGCTACCCTAGAAGATGTGTTTTTGCAACTAACGACCGAAGAAAAGAATTTACTACCAGAAGCAGACACAGTAACCACAGAAGGAGAAGCCGCTTAAATGGGTATCGTACTGACTAATATTATTGCCATTTATCATCGAGAACTACAGAGTTATTTTGTCTCACCGTTGGCTTATGGTATAGCTGGAATATTTTGGTTCATTTCTGGTTTATTCCTAGTGATGATTTTACTCGGTCCAGGTGGAATACTGCCCACAGTTGCAGCTTATGATGTGCAAGGGCAACAATTTGGAGTACCAGTGCCACCCATAGATGTACCTTACGAATTTATGCGGGCATTTTTAGATCGACTAAGTTGGCTGTTATTATTTATAATACCAATTCTTTCAATGGGGCTTTATGCCGAAGAACGCAAACGAGGAACATTGGAACTATTAGCCACATCACCAGTTACTAACTGGGCTGTAGCAGTCGGTAAATTATTAGGGGTACTTACATTTTTTACAACATTAATTTTACCATTGCTGGGATTTGAAGCGATTGCCATCAGCGGTGGAAATCCTCCCATGTCACCGATAATTCCCTTAGTCGGTCATTTAGGATTACTCTTACTCGCAGCAGCAATATTATCTATAGGAATGTTCATCTCCTCATTAACAGACAGTACACTTTTATCAGCCGTCTTCACATTTGGCGTTATTATCTTACTCCTATTAATTGACTCCATCTCCAAAGCCATTCCTGGTCCCATAGGAGCAGCCATAGGATATTTATCCCTACTCAAACACTACAACACCCTCACCCAAGGCATCTTAGACACCAGCGCCTTAATATTATTTGCCAGTTACATTATTTTGGGCATCTTTCTCACAGCCCAATCAATTGACGCACTGCGTTTTCAACGTCAATAGTCAGTTTATTCAGTTATCAGTGGAAAAAGGCAAGAGGCAAAAGGCAAGAGGCAGAAGTCAAAGATAATATTTCTCCCTCATCTCCCCAGTCCCCAGTCCCCAGTCCCCAGTCTCCAGTCCCCAATGATTAAAAAACAACTTTGGAAACTTATATTTTTGCTAGGGCATTTCCTCATTACTGCTGGTTTAACAGTTGGTTTAATATCAGCAGAATGGGGATTGATACCTTTAATATTTCTGATTTCCGGGATTCTTATCAGTGGTTTTTGGGTAGTATTACAAAGCCAGCGGAGTAAATGGTGGAAACAGCGTTCAACCCAAGCTGGTACAAACGCCATTATTACGACTTTGGCGGTATTAACAATTTTAGGATTAATCAATTTTTTAGGTACTCGCTACCATCTCAGAACAGACTTAACAGAAACTCAGTTATTTACGCTTGCTCCCCAATCTAAAGAATTAGTGCGTAACTTACCACAACCTATGAAAGTTTGGTTATTTACAAGAGATCAAAATTATCAAGACCAAGAATTATTAGAAAATTATCGTCGCCAAAGTCCCAACTTTAAATATGAATATGTTGATCCCCAAGCTAAACCAGGACTAGCAGAAAAATTTGGTGTTAAAGATTTTGGTGAAGTTTACCTAGAATTTGAAAATAAACACCAATTAGTGCAGACAGTTAATGACAACGAACGCCTGTCAGAAATTAGATTAACCAATCGTCTGCAACAAATAATTAGTAACAATACCGCCAAAGTTTACTTTCTCCAAGGTCACGGCGAATTAAGAATTACCAATAATCAAACGAATACTCAAAATTCGATTACACAAGGAGTTCAGGGATTAACAGATAAAAATTTCACAGCATTACCACTCAATTTAACCGAAAATCCTCAGGTTCCTGATGATGCAACTGTTGTCATCGTTGCAGGTCCAAAACAAGAGTTACTTTCAGGTGAAGTTCAGGCCTTAGAAGACTATCTAAATCGTGGCGGTAACTTACTGCTAATGATTGACCCCAACACCAACCCAAAAATTGACAACTTCTTAAAAGATTGGGGTGTAAAATTAGATAACCGTTTAGCTATTGATATTTCTGGTCAAGGTTTAGGACTGGGTCCTGCTGCACCTTTGGTAACAGAATATGGACAACATCCAATAACTCAAGAATTTGGTAACGGTATTTCTTTATATCCTTTAGCCAGACCTTTAGAAATTACTTCACTTTCTCGTGTTGAATCTACTCCTCTACTCAGAACAAAACCTTATCCCAGCAGTTGGGCTGAAAGTGACCAGCAAAGCGAAAAGTTAGAGTTTAATGAAGGTAAAGATTTGAAAGGTCCATTAACTTTAGGTGTGGCTTTAACAAGAAAGTTATCAACTCAAGTTACACCAATTCCAACATCTTCACCAACTTCGACATCTTCACCAATTCCGACACCTTCACCAACTAATGCAAATTCTCAACCTACAACCAAAGAATCACGGTTAGTAGTATTAGGAAACTCAGACTTTGCCAAAAATGGACTATTTGAACAACAATTAAATGGAGATGTATTCCTTAATTCCGTAACTTGGCTGAGTCAACAAGATCAGCAACCCCTTTCAATTCGCCCCAAAGAACCCACAAATCGCCGCATTACAATGTCTACCGCCAAAGCAAATTTATTAAGTATATCTTCCTTGTTGCTTTTACCTTTTCTTAGTTTTGGTGCAGGCGCTATGATTTGGTGGAGAAGAAGATAGATGAGTAAGTTATCAGTTGTCAGTTGTTCATAACCAATGACCGAAAATGAAATTTCCACGTACAACTTTAATTTTGATACTTTTAGCCTTGGGGTTAGGTACTTTTGTTTACTTTCATGAAATTAAAGGTTCTACTCAACGAGAGGAAGTTAAACAAAATCATCAGAAAATTTTCACTTTCACCGCTGATGATGTTCAATCTTTAACTATCAAAACTAAAGATATAACATTAAACTTAGAACGTAGTACGAAACCTGAACCACCAAAATGGGTAATTAAATCGCCAATTTCCGAACCAGCTAAGAATGCTATTGTTTCCTATTTGATGGATTTATTAGTAAAGGGTAAGAGTGAGAAAAATCTAGCAATTCCAGATAATCAATTGAGTGAATTTGGTTTGGATAACCCTCAAGCAACTATTGAGATCAAACTCAAAAATCAGGAAATTCATAAATTGATTTTTGGTAAACCTAATTTTAATAATAGTTTTTTGTATGCTAAAGTTGAATCTGCAGTAAAGAAGAATGATAATCTTAATATATTATTGTTAGTATCTAAAGATTTTACTAATGCTGTAAATCGAGATTTATCGGAATGGAAAGAAGCGGATAAAAATAGTGAATCTCAGCCTTTGCCCGATCTTCCTAAACTGGCTCCAATTACAAGTCCAACAAAATAGTAAAAAAAAGATTAATACAGCAGCTATCAGAGGATGTTTTAAAAGTCCTTGGTTATGTATCAAAAATCTTGATATCCCCCTACCCGCTTAAAAAGGGAGATTTTGAGGGATCTACAAGTGGTGGATACCACACGAAAAAGTTTTCAAACACGCTCTCAGAGGATGTATAAAAACTAGGCGATATGTATCTGATCTGTATCTGATCTGTATCTTCATAAGATATAAAATATGTTGTAAATTCATATTATTAATAATATTTACAAATCACAAATCTGAAATTATTATGACTAAGCCGACAGCAACTTTACTAATTTCTTGTCCGGATCAACGGGGATTAGTGGCAAAAATTGCCAATTTTATTTATTCTAATGGTGGTAATATTATTCATGCAGACCAACATACAGATTTTGAAGCCGGGTTATTTCTCACTCGCATAGAATGGCTTTTAGAGGGTTTTAATTTACCGAGAGATTTTATTGGTACGGCGTTTAATGCGATCGCTCAACCTTTGGGTGCAAAATGGGAATTACATTTTTCTGATACTGTTCCTCGTTTAGCTATTTGGGTAAGTCGTCAAGACCATTGTTTATTTGATTTAATTTGGCGACAAAGGGCTAAAGAATTTAATGCGGAAATTCCTTTAATTATTAGTAATCACCCTCACTTACAGGAAATAGCTGAACAATTTGGTATTCAATATCTTCACATTCCTATTACTAAAGATAACAAACAAGAGCAGGAAATCAAGCAATTAGAAATACTGCATGACTACAAAATTAATTTAGTGATATTAGCTAAATATATGCAAATTGTCAGTGCCGACTTTATTAAAGACTTCCCGCAAATTATAAATATTCATCATTCGTTTCTACCTGCATTTATTGGTGCTAATCCCTATCATCGGGCCTTTGAAAGAGGTGTAAAAATCATTGGTGCAACGGCACATTATGCAACGGCTGATTTAGATGCAGGTCCAATTATTGAACAGGATGTGGTGAGAGTTAGTCACCGGGATGAGGTTGATGATTTGATTAGAAAAGGTAAAGATTTAGAGCGAGTTGTGTTAGCTAGGGCAGTACGGTTACATTTACAAAATCGTGTGTTAGTTTACAAAAATAGGACAGTAGTATTTGAGTAAAACTATTAACACGGGTTTCAGTCGCTTGCCAAAAGGTTAATCGAAGACAGTCAAAATATGGACTTTCATGAAATACTAAGCTCAGGTCTTATTTTTAGCGATAGATGAAACAGCTAAAGTCCCGTTCTCAAGATTTACGGAGCTTGTTTGAAAATAGTATCACGATAGAATATGTAGCTGAACCTTTGAAGGCTGTCCAAGCTGATGCAGATATAACAGAAGTTCTTCATTGGATGCAGTTAGAGGATTTTGATGTAGTCGGAGTAGAGACAGAAGGAAGTATCACTGGCTATGTAGAACATACTACTTTAATAGATAGTAAATCTGGAAAATGCAGCGACTATCAAAGGATATTTCATCCTCCAGAACTCATTGCCATTTCTACACCCTTGATGAAG
Organism: uncultured Trichormus sp.; assembly: GCA_936914905.1. Lineage (GTDB taxonomy): Bacteria > Cyanobacteriota > Cyanobacteriia > Cyanobacteriales > Nostocaceae > Trichormus_B. The sequence continues at coordinate 12,254 of CAKZGI010000162.1, forward strand.
TTGTTACCTATTCTGCAACACAGCTCTAGATTGTTTGTATTGGATTGTAATCAAGTTAGTGGGATTATTACTTGTGGTGATTTACAAAAAGCACCTGTGCGAATGCTGCTGTTTGGCCTGGTGACGCTGTTAGAAATGAATCTGTTACGACTGGTGCGGCTTTATTATCCTCAAGATTCATGGCAAAAAGTCCTGAAACCTGACCGCCTGGAAGCTGCGAACAAGTTATGGCGTGAAAGTCAACAAAGGAATGAAGCTACAGATTTATTAGACTATCTGCAATTTTGCGATAAGCGGGAATTGGTATTACATCAACCTGAACTGTTTCAGCAATTAGGGTTAAAGTCAAAACGTTTTGGTGAACAATTCCTCAAATCAGCTGAACATTTGCGAAATCGTTTAGCACACGCTCAAAATCTAGTGACTGGTTCTTCTTGGCAAGAGTTAATTTCCTTGGCTGAGGGTCTAGAACGGTTATTAATCCATTGCGAAGATATTGAATAATCATTATCTAGGCTGAGGAATTTGCTTTGTGATGTCGGTATACTTAACGGTAAGTACATCTTCAAAACTCAGAGTTTCTATAGAAAATATGTCTAAGCAATTAGAATTATTAAGTGACCTGACAGAATTGCTGACGGAAAAAGAAAGAGAAGAAAAACTTATGCAAGATGTTCTTCTCTTGTTGGTGAATTTGATTTATAGAGAGGAGACTACAGTTAAGTTGATCATTAATTGTCTCTATGATGCTGGTTCAACAAATTTGATTAATCAGAAGTTCCATTTTGGGACTCTCAATACAACTCTGAAACTTATAACTAAAATGTCTAAGCCTGCATTTGGAATGATTGCCTGGTACTGGTTTAAGAATAATTGTCCTAAACTAATTACTCATTGGTTTAGAACTAAAATTGAGTTTAAAAGATTAGAAAATTCCCAAGTTGAAATATTAGTGGAAAATCAAGATTCTAATCTCAATTCTCTGTCTCTGGCCCAATATCAGATTGATGAAATCAAACAACTGCGCTCTCAGGTAAAACTGTTGACTGGTATTTTGGTGGGTGTAGTGACATTGTTAACTGGTAGTTTTCTCTGGGCTGGTTTTTTGCTGGAGCGATCAAATTTACAAGTAGTGGAGGAGTTACAAACCCAGGTTAAGAGTCTGGAGGCTAGTTTTAATAAACGTTAGCTGGCTGCTGGAAGTTAAAGCTGATGTTTTTCCCAGTCAAATGTGTCGTTGTCTGAAGCACTAACTCTACGCCAGGTGATTCTGCCTCTTGATGTATTGATCAATGTTTGCTCAACTACATCAGTTACATTCTCCCATGAAAGGTCTTCACGTTGCAGGACAGATTTAAGTTTGTGCAAAACCTCCATAGCTTTATTGTCTCCCTGGAAGCTAAGAGGATCATTAACGCGCAAAGGGTCTCTCTGTAGCGCGACTATTCCTTGACGCACGGCCATTGTAATTTTTTGACATAACTCTGTTTTTCCATGATGCCATTGTTTCTGCCACCCTTTTTTACTGGTTACATATAAACTAGGTAAGTGATTTAAAGCATAAGCGACTACTTCTGACAATTTAATAAAACTAGCTGTCTTTACAGGCAAGGATTGAATTTGTTTTTCAACTTCCTCTGCCACTAGCATTTCCATTACATTGCGAGAATTTTGTGTAAAGTTAGTTTGTTTGGGAGTCTGATTGGGAGAATTAAAAGATGGTCGATAGCTTGGCATAAGTGGAAAAATGAATTTTCATTTGAAATGAGGTTAAAGTCTTTATGAAGGTAGTGAAAAGCAAAAATTCGATAGCCGAATTCTTGTGTAAATCTTACTATAGACATTCATAACATGCTGTATGAATGTGTATTTTACTGTTTTTAGGTGTAGTTAAGAGTTAGGATAGTGGATTAAATAACCTGTAACTCTGGTTTAGGGGTGTAATTCCATTG
>CAKZGI010000163.1 GCA_936914905.1 uncultured Trichormus sp.
GCTTATCTCAATGGTTTGCTTGCTATTTGAGTCTTTCTGCCAAAACTCGATGCTCTCTTCAACACAAAGGGCGTATACTTACCCCCCAACGCTTCCACAATAGTGCGGGTATTAGCTTCCATCATTTTTATATAAGTATCACCATCACTTCCTTTTGCACCAATAGAATCAGAGTAAAGTTGATTTTTGACAAGTTTTACCCCTGCTTCTTGGGCAACAGTGGTAATTAAAGCTGGGTTAATCGTGGTTTCCGCAAAAATTGCAGGTACGCCTATTTTTTTAACTGAATCTACTAATTTACTGACCGTTTGGGCGCTTGGTTGTTCTTCTGTGCTAATACCAATTAAAGTTCCCGCAATTTCCATCCCATAATTATTTCCATAATATTGAAAAGCATCATGGGTAGTGATAAGTTTCCGTTTTTCTGGAGGAATAGTTTGAATTTGTTGCTTAATCCAGTTATTTAACTGTTGTAATTCTTCAGTCAATTCGCCAGCTTTTTGAGTAAATTTATCTTTGTCTTCTGGTGATAACTCAATTAATGCTTCTTTAATTGCTTTTACCATAGATATGACATTTTCTACACTTCCCCAAACATGAGGATCGGGAACAATTTCTCCTTGACTTTTTTGTAACTTTAAAGGTTTGATAACTTCCCCTACTGCTAACTTCCGTGCTTTCCCACCAGCAGCATTCATTAACTTAATAATTCCCGGTTCTAACTTATAACCGTTATATAAAATTAAGTCTGCTGTTTCCAAAACTCGACTATCTGCGGGTACTGGTTCATAAACGTGAGGGTCTGCACCAGGCTTGAGGATACCAGAGACCTTTACTTCCTCTCCTACAACCTCCTGGGCTAAATCAGCAATGATGGTACTTGTTGCGACAAGATGCCGCTTTCCATTTCCTGGTGCTTGAGAGTCTAATGGATTACAACCGAATAATGCTAAAGGTAATAACATTCCCAGAGATAACTGAGAAATCTTTGTTTTCTTTAACAGAGTATTGCCCTTGATACTGATTATTCGTTTCATTAATCTTAGAGATTAATTCTAATTATACATTTTTTCATATTTATCTCATTTTTATAGTAAGCTCAAAGAATGATTATTTAACTACGGTTATGCAAAATATTTCTTTTTACGAAAAATTTAGCCCCTGACGGAGACAAGTAGAAGAGACACCCACACAAGCCAGAAAATCTACTGATATGAATTCTACAGCAGCCATTAACATCTCCCATTTAGGAGTACATTACCGGACACAGGAAGCTTTACGGGATGTTAACTGCATTATTAAATCAGGAAAACTGACAGGAATTTTTGGACCTAATGGTGCTGGTAAAAGTACCTTTATGAAAGCCATCTTAGGATTAGTTCCTATAAGTAGCGGTCAGGTTTTATACAAAAATCAACCTTTAATGCAGCAACTAGATCAAGTAGCTTATGTACCACAAGGTAGCCAAATTGACTGGAACTATCCAGCTATAGTTTGGGATGTAGTGATGATGGGGCGTGTAAAAAAAACAGGTTGGTTGCGTAGCTTTTCCACAGTTAGCCGCCAAGTAGTTAAAGAAGCCTTAGAAAGAGTGGGGATGAAAGAATTACAAAACCGCCCCATTGCTGAACTTTCTGGAGGACAACAACAACGGGTATTTTTAGCGCGTGCTTTAACCCAACAAGCAGAGATATTTTGTTTTGATGAACCATTTGTAGGAATAGATCAAAAAACCCAAACCATAATTTTTGAAATTTTCCACGAACTAGCAGCAGAGAATAAAACTGTCTTAGTTGTTAATCACGACTTAGGCCAATCCATTGCCCATTTTGATGATTTAATCTTACTAAATTGCGAATTAATCGCCACAGGTTCCCGCCAACAAGTCCTCACAGAAGAAAACCTCCATAGTGCTTACAACGGAAAAGTCATGTACTTTGCAGCTTAGTCATGATTATTCATCTCTCTCCTCCTCTTCCTGTCTTCCTTCGTGTACTTCGTACCTTCGTGGTTCATTTTCATTCATGCTTAATACACTAATTGAACCGTTGCAATATGGCTTCATGCAACGTTCCCTAATTATCGCTATTTTAGTAGGCTTATTGTGTGCAGTAGTTGGTAGTTATTTAATGGTACAACGCCTAGCATTACTAGGAGATGCTATTAGTCATTCCGTATTACCAGGATTAGCGATCGCATTCATGATTGGTGCTAATATTTTTGTCGGGGCATTTATTGCCGGGATTTTAAGTACAATGGCCATAGCATTTATTAAAACCCGTTCCCCCATCAAAGAAGATGCAGCAATGGGGATAGTATTTTCAGCTTTTTTTGCCCTTGGTGTCACCCTCATTACCGTCATTCAAAAAAGCAATAAAATCGACCTCAATCACTTCCTTTTTGGTAATATTCTCAGCGTAACTGTTGATGAAGTACGAGATACAAGTATCATTGCAATGATTGTATTAATAGTTGTTGTTGCACTATACAAAGAGCTTTTATTTTACACCTTTGATCCCTTGGGCGCACAAGCCGCTGGTTTACCAGTTAATCGCCTAAATTTTGGGTTAATGTTGTTAATTGCTTTAACAATTGTTGCCAGCATGAAAGCTGTAGGAGTGATTTTAGTATTATCACTTTTAATTACTCCTGGTGCAACGGCTTATTTATTAGTCAAACGCTTGCATGAGTTAATGATTTTAGGTGCGGTAATTGGGGTTATTTCTAGTATTAGCGGAATGTATCTCAGCTATTTTTATAATTTACCTTCCGGCCCTGCAATTGTGTTAGTAGTCTCTGGTTTATTTATATTAGCTTTGTTGTTTAGTCCTAGACATGGAATTTTTACGTCCCATCAGATGAAGAGTGCGGAAAATGTGAGGGGGTGATTGGTGATTACCTATTAAATATCACAATTTAACTCACCAGCTTTTTGACTAAAACGGTGGTTTTCTCGATAATCTACAGGACAATCTATTACTGCAGGAACGTCTTGAATTAGGGCTTCTTTGAGGACAGGAATTAAATCAGTTGCTGATTCAACTCTGTAACCTTTTAATCCCATACTTTCGGCTAATTTGACAAAATCAGGATTACCAAAATGCACAAAAGATGAATTACCTTTACCAAACTGATTTTCTTGTTTCCATTCAATTAAACCATAGCCACCATCATTGAAAATTAAGGTGACAAAAGGTGTACCAACACGCAAAGCTGTTTCTAATTCTTGACAGTTCATCATAAAGCCACCATCGCCTGTAGCTGCTACAACTTTACGATCTGGATAGACAAGTTTAGCAGCTAAAGCGCCAGGAATGGCAATTCCCATTGCTGCAAATCCATTGGAAATAATGCACGTATTAGGACTATGACAATGATAATGTCTAGCAATCCACATTTTATGTGCGCCTACATCAGAAATGACAATATCATCTGGTCCCATCACTTGCCGCAAATCATAAATTAATTTTTGCGGTTTTATTGGGAAGCCATCATCATGGGCATATTGTTCGTAATCAGCGCGAATATTAGAACGTAAACTGATGGCATAGGGATTGGGTTTTCCTTGTCTGTCTGCTAATTTTAATATTTCATTAACTGAATCAGAAATATCCCCAACAACTTCGACTTTAGGAATGTAACTACTATCAATTTCTGCTGAAATAGCGGCAATATGGATAATAGGAATTTTGCCGTCAGGATTCCATTTTTTGGGGGAAAATTCAATTAAATCATAGCCAATTGCAATTACTAAATCGGTATTGTCAAAACCACGAGTAATGAAATCTCTTTGTTGTAATCCTACAGACCAAAGTGCTAAAGGATGAGTGTAGGGAATTACACCTTTACCCATGAAAGTATTAACGACTGGAATATTTATTTGGGTGGTGAATTGCGTCACCGCATCACTAGCTTGGGCACGAATCGCCCCATTTCCCACTAAGATAATGGGATTAACTGCTTGAGAAATTATGGCAGCAGCAGCGCGAATACTAGCAAAAGCAGCATAGGTTTTTTCGCTGTTATCCTTATGTAAAGGTTTGCCTTCTACGGGCATGGCAGCGATATTTTCGGGTAGATCTATGTGGACTGCACCGGGTTTTTCAGTTTGCGATCGCTTGAATGCTTTTCTCACAACTTCTGGTGTAATACTCGGTCTAACTATCTGCTTATTCCACTTAGTAACTGGCGCAAACATAGCTACTAAATCTAAATATTGATGGGATTCAATATGCATTCTATCTGTTCCCACCTGTCCGGTAATTGCTACTAAGGGCGCACCATCAAGGTTAGCATCTGCAACCCCAGTCATTAAATTAGTAGCACCAGGACCAAGAGTGGAAAGACAGACTCCGGCTTTACCAGTTAACCTCCCATAAACATCCGCCATGAAAGCTGCACCCTGTTCGTGACGAGTAGTAATAAATTGAATGGATGAGTCTTTTAAAGCTTCTAAAACGTGCAAATTTTCTTCACCTGGCAGTCCAAAAACATATTGCACTCCTTCATTTTCTAAACACTGTACTAACAAATCTGCCGTATTCATTTTATTTCCTCAAAATAATACTGGGGACTGGGGAATTTAATAACCAAATGACCAATAACCAATTACTGAACCCAAACAGTTTTTACATTCACAAATTCATGTATGCCTTGAATACTTAATTCTCGACCATACCCAGAACGTTTAATTCCCCCAAAAGGTAAGCGGGGATCGGATTTAACCATGCTATTAATAAATACTGCACCTGCTTGAATTTCTTGAATGAGGCGATTTTTTTCTGTTTCATTATTTGTCCACGCACTAGCACCCAAACCAAAGGGTATATCATTGGCTAATTTGATGGCAGCATCAATATCCGCAACTCGGAATAATAAAGCTACGGGTCCAAAAAATTCTTCTTTGGCAATGGGATGATCTAAAGGAATATCTATGATAATAGTTGGTGGATAAAAGTTCCCAGGAATATCTGATAAAGCAGATCCACCTGTGAGGACTTTACCACCACTTTCGATGGCAATTTTGACTTGTTGGTCTAAATCTTGGAGAATATCGGGTGTTGCCAATGGACCGATATCTGTTTCTGTTGCCAGAGGATCACCAATTTTCAGAGTGTGGAATTTTTCTAACAGCAGTTTTTCAAACTTATCAGCAATTGTTTCTGCTAAAATAAAGCGTTTAGCTGCTATACAAGATTGTCCATTATTTAACATACGCGCTGTAACTGCGGTGGGTACTGCTGTTTCTAAATCAGCACTTTCTAATACTATAAAGGGGTCACTTCCACCTAATTCCAAGACGGTTTTTTTAATTTGTTTGCCAGCAGCAACAGCTAAAGAAGCGCCTGCTGGTTCGCTTCCAGTCAAGGTAGCTGCTTTTACCCGATTATCAGCCATTAAATCGGCAACTTGAGAAGCACCGATCAATAAAGTTTGAAACACACCTACTGGAAAACCTGCACGGTTGATAATATCTTCTATTGCCAAAGCACACTGAGGTACATTGGATGCGTGTTTGAGTAAACCCACATTTCCAGCCATGAGTGCTGGTGCAGCAAAGCGGAAAACTTGCCAGAAGGGGAAATTCCAAGGCATGACAGCGAGAATTACACCTAAAGGCTGATATCTAACAAAACTTTGAGTAGCATCGGTTTTGACTGTGACATCAGCGAGAAAATTAGGAGCATTTTCGGCATAGTAACGACAAACAAGGGCGCATTTTTCGACTTCTGCGATCGCAGATTTCAAGGTTTTACCCATTTCCAGGGTCATTAATTTGGCAAAATCTGCCTTTTCTTGCTCTAAAATATTTGCTGCTTGTTGCAACCAGTGCGATCGCTCTGGAAAACTAGTCCTACGATACTCCTCAAAAGCCGACTGTGCCAAATCCAATTTAGCAGCAATTTCCCCATTATTCAGTGGTTCAAAGGTTTTCAGCGTTTTCCCAGTGGCGGGATTAATGGTAGCAATAGCCATTCCCTAACCTCCCGTTAAAAAATAGCTTGAAGTAGCTTACCAGTCTTACACAGATTCATCATAGAAGCCACCATCAAAATTCTAGTATCTCAATTTCAAAAGAGTTGCTTAATTTGCTTCTTCGGTTCTTGTTATGGAAAAACAGGTTCAAAATCCTTGAATTTTAATTAGTGAAACTCCTAAAACACTGAGTTGGAAAAACATATTCCTGGGAATATTATTTACGGTAGTAACAATGTTAATTTTCAGACTCGGAGTTGAATATTTGAAGGCTAGAAGTTAATTATTCCCGTTGATTTAGGGGATCGCATCCAATTTAGAGTTATTGCTAGATTTAGCATATTATTAGGGTGCGTCAGATGTCGAAAATCTGTTGATATTAACTAATATATAGGTCTGACGCACCCTAAAAGAGACTTCAGCCTATTTCTTTATAAGAATAGTCTTCTTAATCCACTATGCCTCAAATATCAGTTAAAGTCACGACTTTTAACTACTTAATCACTACTCATTTGCTACTCAAACTACTCATTTTGTGCTCAAAGAAAGCCCTGAAAGCCTTATAAATCAATGGGGTGGAATTTCTAAAGGAATAGTACCCAACAGTCCTTTGCGAAAATCGGTGATTAGTGTTCTCGCAGCGCGTTCTACATCTCTTTTATAACGATGTTCTGCTAAGATGTGCAGATATGCTTCTCCTGTATGGATGACGGAATCAACTTCGTAGCGTGAAAGTAAGGGGTGCGATGGTAACAATTGAGGATGTGTTTCTTGGAGTTCATTGAGTATATCTATGAAGGCTGCTGCTACTAGCTGATTATCATACGATGCTTCTCCGATATCGTCACAAATAGCTAATTTTACTGCTGCGGCTTGATTTTCTATTCTTGAAGGAATGACACCGGGAGCATCTAGTAGTTGCAACTGATCAGAAATTCGCACCCAACGCAGTTGACGAGTAACACCGGGACGCGCTGCACTTTCAACGACTCGCTTTCCTAGCAAACGGTTGATTAATGCTGATTTTCCGACGTTGGGAAAACCAATAACTACTGCACGGACTGGACGGGTTAACATTCCCCTGTCTTTTCTGCGTTGATTAAGTCCTACTCCTGCTGCTTGTGCGGCTTTGGTGATAGCTGTGATACCTTGACCGTGTTGAGCATTGGTAAAATAAGGTACTTGTTCTTGGCTTTTAAACCAGTCTACCCAAAGCGATCGCACTTGTGGTGAAATCATATCTAATCGGTTAATTACCAACACCCGCGATTTACCCCCCACCCATTCATTCATTTGCGGATGGTTTGTCGCTAGGGGAATACGTGCATCCCGCACTTCTAGCACCACATCTACCCGCTTTAGCTGTTCTTTGAGATTTTTTTCAGCTTTGGCAATGTGACCGGGATACCATTGAATGAGATTTAATTTGTAGTTTTGAGTTATGGACATTGGGGACTGGGGATTGAGGACTGGGGATTGAGGACTGGGGACTGGGAAAAGAGCAGGGCAAGAATATTTATCTTTTGCTTTTTGCTCTTTGCCTTTTCGCAATGACTAATGACTTTGATGTAAAATTAGACGGTTGCCGTCGGGGTCGTAGGTGTAAATTTCTCGACCGTGGGAAGCTGTGGAAATATCTCCTGGTACGGGATAGCCTAAAGATTGCAGATGTGCGATCGCACTTTCTAAATTATCGACTTCTAAACATAAACTTAGCGAACTTTTGGTATTTACAGCAAATTCTGACTCATAATTTTGTTTTGGTTTAAAAATACCTAAACAAAGGCTAGAAATTTGGAACTCAGCATAGACATCGGGAATCAGGTTTTTTGGTTCTTGTTCTAGTAACTGAATATAGAAATTCAGTAATTTATCAAAATTAACCGTGGCAATAGTGATGAATATATTATTATATTGCATATTTATTTTAAGGCATGTTCCAAAGAATAAATCATACAATAAGTAGGAAGGGACAAAAAAACCGTAGACGCGCAGCGGCTTCTCGGAGAGTATTATGTAACGAAAAGTAAAATTGACCAAAACCTCTTACCTATTGCATAAGTCCCTCTTACCTTGTCACAACGACAATTTTTAACACCCACCTACTTATGTGAAACATCCTCTCCAGTAGGAAAGAGTGTCGAGGTAGAGATTCAGGGAATGAACATGATACAAACAGATATGATCTAAGCAAAATATGCAAAAGGTTAAACCTTTTCCTTCCTACTTCCTGCCTTTGTGCCTGAATTTAGGCGTAATATTGAGACATAAATTTGTCCGTAATAGTCCAAAGATGATCATCTAATGTAGTGAATATCCATTCTGCAATATGTTCTGGAACACCACCATAAAATGCTTCAGCAATACTACCTGTAATACAAGCAATGGTGTCACTATCTCCACCAATAGAAATAGCATTGCGAATTGCATCTTCAAAATCAGTTGATTCTAAAAAAGCAATGATGGCTTGGGGAACAGAACCTTGACAAGAAACATCAAATTTGTAAGTTGGTCTAATCTCGTCTAAAGTTTGCTCTAAATTATAACCAAAATAATTTTGGATATAGAATTTGATAGCGGTCTTATCATAACCTGTACGGGCTAAAAATATAGATGCTGCTGTTGCTTGTGCGCCTTTAATGCCTTCAGGATGGCTATGAGTAACTTCTGCACTATGTCGCGCTTCTTCTAACACAATATTGAGGTCATCAAATGCAGATGCTATGGGACTGACTCGCATAGCAGAACCGTTACCCCAACTGTTGTATGGTTCTGTACTACCAGAATTTGCCCACTTTATAAAAGTACTACCATAACCAGCATAGGGATATTCACCGTAGTAGGATTTGAATTGTTGAATATATTGCAATTTGTCAATATATTTAGTTTTGTCTGGAAATTCGTCTGCATTGAGAATGACTTCAGCAACCGCAAGGGTTAATATTGTGTCATCTGTAAAATGACATCTATCATCGAAAAGGGGAAAGTCCTTTGTTTTTATATTGTAAAACTCATAAATTGAGCCAATGATATCACCTGCAATCGCACCCAACATAACTCACTTATCTCCAAACTGTAATATTTTAAGTTAGTTTTTTTCTATGTACTATTATCTGATAATTAGGTACACCTAATCAAAAACGCTTACTCTATTTTTAGAAAAACATTATCGTTCTTTCAATGCACCTGCAAATCCCTTGACTAAATAGATGCAATATACAACTTTTCCAGGGAATTAACCCCAATTATTACGTAAAATTACCCGATTTCTATAGGGTATGAGGTGAGGAGAATTCTTCCAGGGGACGGAAATCTTGATGCGATCGGAATACTATACAATATGCACATCAGCTTGATTAAGTACCTGATCAAAATTACGGTGATTTTCAGGTAAATAAACCACAAAAAAAAGGCTGAAAAACGTTGTAGAGACGTTGGATGCAACTTCTCTACACTGTGGTCTAATGAGCCAAAAAATGTTGTAAATTTCCCACAACTTAACGGTAGGATAAGAACAGAGTGAAGTGTGATCGCTATTTATGCACCTCAAACCTGTACAAATAGCAAATCTCTACAATACCTTACACTGTCCATAATGCCGTAAAAGATGGTCACATAAAACCAAAGCCACCATTGCATCAACCATCGGCACAGCACGGGGTAAAACACAAGGATCATGTCTTCCCTTGCCTGCTAAAACCGTTTCTTCACCTTCCTTAGTCACCGTTTTTTGTTGTTTTCTTATTGTCGCAGTTGGTTTAAAAGCAACTCGTAAAATAATATTTTCGCCATTAGAAATTCCCCCTTGAATACCACCAGAACGATTGGTTAGGGTACGAATTTCTCCATTTTCATCAATATAAAATTCGTCGTTATGTTCAAAACCTGTTAACAAAGTTCCGTCAAAACCAGAACCAATTTCAAAACCTTTACTTGCAGGAAGTGACATCACTGCTTTTCCTAAATCTGCTTCCAATTTATCAAAAACAGGCTCGCCTAAACCCTTGGGAACATTCCGCACCACACACTCAACCACACCACCGATAGAATTACCATCTCTACCAGTTTTTTCAATTAATTCAATCATTTGGTTAGCAATTTCACCATCTGGACAACGGACAATATTGCTTTCTACATCTTCTAATGTGACGGTATTGGTATCAACTACGCCTTCTAAATCTTTGATGCGCTTCACATAGGCGATAACTACCACATCTGCAACTTGATGTAAAATTTTTTTAGCGATCGCACCAGCAGCAACTCTACCTATTGTCTCACGCGCCGAAGACCTACCGCCACCTTGCCAATTTCTAAATCCATACTTAGCATCATAAGTAGCATCTGCATGAGAAGGACGATACTTTTGGGCCATCTCATCATAATCTTGGGAACGAGTATCTTTATTTTTCACTAAGATTGTGATCGGTGTTCCCAGGGTCTTCCCCTCAAATACTCCTGATAATATCTCACAAGTGTCCGCTTCCTTGCGTGGAGTCGTGATTTTACTTTGTCCCGGCCGTCTTCTATCTAACTCAAATTGAATTTCCTCAGCAGAAATTTCCAGTCGTGGGGGACAACCATCAATAATAACACCCACACCGCCGCCGTGAGATTCGCCAAAAGTCGTAATACGGAAAAGATGACCAAAAGTGCTGCCCATGATGTTGAGGAAATACAGTCTGGAATCTGTATTTTACATGGAGTTGGGCATTTTAAGGGCCATGTTGGTTATTCAGCAAGATCCGGTGTAAAACATATCTATTCTGCAATGATTTTCTTTTCCCACAATTCTTTGATTTTGTCAAGATGTTTTTGTCTGAATCAGGATGTCCAGGATAAGGATTTTCAGGATTGGTAAACTCATATCTTGCACCTCTCCGTACACACCCAGGCAACCTCAAAAGATACACGATAAAGCTACCTGATTTGTATTGGGTTTTATCGGTGAATCAAGGGTTTTGAAATTATACGGTGGAATTAAATTACATCAATTTTTATTTGTGCAAGATGTGAGTAAATAAAGATATAAATTTTTTTGAACAATTAGGGTATTTAAAATTCAATTAAAAATGATAATTACCATATAAATAAATGAGCTGCAAGGAACGCAAATAACACGAAGATAAGAAGTTTCGAAACATATTTTTTGTTTTTTTTATGTAAAATGGCTATCTATATCTATTTCGTAAAGATACTTAGCTAGAATTTTATTTATTCTACTACATTCAGCTAATATGCGAATAGCTGGTCCTAAGTTTTTGGATGCAGGTTGATCCCAGAATTTAGTAACCATCTAACCATGTCAATTAACTCAGCATGACCTTTTTCAAGCCTTTGCTTATCTAGCTGTAAATGTTGGGATGCTTCCAGATACTTCCAATTTATCTCAGAACTAGACTGATGATAAATATTTACATCTTTAGTCATGAAAATTACCATCCTGTACATCCTCAAATCCTGGATATCCTGATTCTTACAAGAAATACCTTGAAAACCACAAGTTTTTACTCGAAATATTTTGAAGACCATTCAGGTAAATCATCTTCCTGAAATATTCACAGTTATGTAGCCATAGGCATTGTGCTTATTGACGTGCAATTACCTATAACTTTTTCCTGAAATATTCACAGTTATGTAGCCATAGGCATTGTGCTTATTGACGTGCAATTACCTATAACTTTAAAATTAAATATCTTGTACAAAAGCTAAACCCTGACAATACCTATTTTCTCAACCGAAAACGTACTGGCATTCCATCAGATGGATAAATCAAAAGGTTCTGCTGTAACTGTTCCACAGATAAACGACCATTGACTAATTCCCAATCAAAGTAGCGCAACAGTAACGCCAGCATCACCGTTGCTTCCAACATTGACAGATGTTCACCCAAGCAACGATGAGAACCTGAGCCAAAATCTATCATTGCCAGTTGACTAATTTTCTTGCTTTTGTCTAACCAACGCTCTGGTAGAAATTCATCAGGACGAGAATAAACTTCTGGATCTCTTGCAGCAGCAAGCATAGACCAGAATATTTTCGTACCACGAGGAATCACCTGACCTTCAATCTCCATTTCTAGTCGAGCCTCCAATGAAGTTGAGCCGGAAGCAACCGAATAAAGGCGCAAAGTTTCTTTAAAAATAGCGCGGATGTAACTCAATTCCTTGAAACTTTCTGTATTAATAGTGCCTTGACTTTCCCAAGCTTGATCAACTACCGTCTGTGCTTTTTGAAAAACCCTGGGATTTAAAGATAACTCTGCTATCGCAAAGGATAAAGTATGGGCTGTTTTATCAGTACCAGCTATTAATAATTCAATAGCTTCTGCTATTAGTGATTCCTGATTATAGTTTGGTTCTTTAGCAGCTATTTTCACCAACATTGATTCTTGAAACAAAGAACTTACCTGTGCTAAATCGGTTTTGTTTTGTTCTCTCATTTGCAAAGCCAAGTCTACACGGGGAGTAAGAAACTCCTCTAAATATTGCCTTGCTGCCCAGTAATCTCGTGAATTTGTAGATATTTCATCGATATCTTCTCGCCAGTAGCTACTCGTAAGAACCGATAGCCTAAAATAGACATCGCTTCGTACACCTTGGCAACATCGAGGGGTGGACCTTCAGGACTAACAGTTTTTCTATCCACAGGAATACCCAGCACTAAAGAGGAAATCACCCTCATTGTCAGTTCCACAAACAGAGGATCTACTTGAAGTTATTTTGATGATTCAGTTTCCTGAATTTTCTCAATTACTTGTTCACAAGCTTGACTAATAATTTCCACATATTTGGAGAGACCACTAGAACTAAATTCAGGATTCCAAGCCTTGCGTCGCCACTGCCACTCGCTGCCATAACTTTTGGCTGACTCAAAACAAGAATTGGATAGCCAGTCCAGTAAATATACATCGGACCTAGCTGCTGGCTCCAATCAAATAATAATTGGAAGAATTTCTTTTGTTTTACTGCTGCTAATACTTGAGGAATATGCTAATACTTGAGGAATATTTCCTAATAGCCAATGCCTGGGAGGAGAAGGAAGAGACTCTAGAGATTTGTAAGCATTTTTTTTTCCACCACCGCCAACCGAGTATTCCCGCTGTGCCAGTAGCGCCTAAGACTGTGACTAAATTTAGAGATTAGGAAGAAAAAGCAATCTGAGCAGCAATATCTTGTAACATAAATGGTCCTTCGTACAACAAAAACTTCAGATGATCCAGATATAGCAGGACTAAGGAGTCACCAAATCAGAATTCAGGAGTAAAATCCTTTTGTAGCTGGAGTTTCATCCTTAATTAATTGATGTCCTGGCTACCCTGACCAGTGCCATAACAATATTTATATTTATGCAATAAGTAAGTAGGAAGGCACAAAAAAACCGTAGACGCGCAGCGGCTTCTCGGAGAGAAGTATGTAACGAAAAGTAAAACTGACCAAAACCTCTTGCCTTGTCATAATGACAATTTTTAACACCCACTTACTTATAGTAAGTACTAAATTATAGCCAAATTTGTAAATTACAGTAATCATGGACTTTTTACTGAGAATATTCGGCTTCGGTTTGCTCATATTGGGCATCTACTTGGTTGGACAAAACATCATTTTCACAACCAACGCTTATCCTTACTGGTGGAGGGGAATAGCTGCAGACAGATCTGTACTTGCACTAACAATAGGAGTGATGATATTAATATTCTATTCTCCCCCAGAAGCATCAAAAGTCTCGGCTGGATACCCATAGTTACTGGGATTATCCTTGTATTTATGAGTAGTCGAGCCATCCTCAATCCTATAAGCCTCTGGCAATTTTTCCTGTCATTAATTCTCATGTCAGGAGGCTATAAAATTTTCATCAGCGGACGCTTACCTGTGTAAAAAACATCCAAATACAGATGTTTTTAACTATATACAAATGTTTTTAACTATTTAGGCCAGCCCCTAAATTAACTTTTTTCTTCCTTTGCTTCTTTGTTCCTACCCTCCGGGATCTCCGTTAGGAGATTGCATCTTTCTACGAAACTTTACTGATAATGTAGTTCATTTACTTGAAAAAAACTACAAAAGAACACCCTCATCAAGGAGAGCGTTTTTTATTTAACCGAGTGTTAATTATTAACCGTTGATTGGAGGTGCGGTTAGAGCAACAGGAGCAACATCACCAGTAGCCAAGTCTAACGGGAAGTTGTGAGTGTTACGTTCGTGCATTACTTCCATACCCAGGTTAGCCCGGTTGATTACATCAGCC
>CAKZGI010000164.1 GCA_936914905.1 uncultured Trichormus sp.
AATTCCCGAATTTACGAACAAGTAATTCTTACTATTTGTGGTTTAGTCACATTAATAATTGGTTCATTAGTTTTGCCCATTTCGTAAATGTTATGGATATGAGGTCAGTTATGAATTAGTCATCCACATCTTCATGGATAGTTCCTATCAGTTACTATTCCCAACCCTGACTCTTTCCTTGGCTCTTTCCTAATCTTAACACTATGGAAAGACAGACACAGACTCCTTTATAAATTTTCGGCCTTCTCTATTTAGCAGGTTTTGGTTATGTTGTCGCTGCACCCGATATTCTTCACCCCATTGAGCCTGTGGGTTCTGTAATTGAACCTAATGATATTGGCAGAATGTGCAGTAATGATGATGCACGAAGAACGTTAATTTCTGAATATGATGCTGATACTCGCGCTGTATGTAATTGATTTACTCAAAAATTAGAGTTCAGTGATTGCCGATAAAATTGGAACTTTGGGTTTTTGTATTGGTGGACATTTGGCTTTTCGCGCTGGTTTTGAAAATGAAATTGAGGCTTGTATTTATTGTTATCCTACTGGTATCTATAACGGAAAATTAGGTAAATGTGTAGCTAATACAATAAACTCATATATTTTATGAAATTAAGGGTGAAATGTTGTTAATCTTTGGAACTCAAGACCCGCATATTTCTGAACATGAGAGACATACTATAATGAGTGCTTTAGAAAATGCCAAAGTCCATCATCACTTTTTTGCTTATGAAGCGGAACATACTTTTATGAGAGATTATGGTTATCGTTATGATGCTGTGGCGGCTACTTCAGCTTGGGAGCAAATTATCACTTTCTTAGAACGAAAATTTAAAAGGTAATCATCAACATATATCCCCAATTTCTCAAAGAAGTAGGGGATATTCTTTTTCGTGTATCATCATATTTGTTAAACTAAAGGATTTCAGCAAGGGATATTTAAGGGATATTTATTTAATTTATCGAAAAGTGGGGTTTTAAACCCCGTCCTTCTAGGACGGATTTTCTTGATTTTGGATGTATTTTTTGAGAACCTCAATTGGGACACCCCCTACCGAAGATACAAAATAGCTAGGACTCGAAAGAGCATCTTTACCGTCAGTTTTTGGATATCCAGCTTGACCATACCGACGGCTAGACACCCCTTTAAGAGAATTAACTATTTGGGATATTGAAAGCCTCGGAGGATACTCCAACAAAACATAAATATGGTCTGACTCGCCATTAAATTTAAGTACATTGAAATCCATTTTGTGAGAGTCATTTATAAATGACTTGTGAATTAGTTCAAGGCTTTACATAGGTAAATATTTTTCTCCTATATTTAGTCACGCAGATCAAATTTATTTTTATCAAATGTATTTTTAAGTCTGAAACACTATGCCTTTCTCTTCTTAACCCACTTGTCATGTCAGCCTAAGTAATGTACAATAACCTAACAGACCAATTCTAGCATACCAATGCTAGCATAAGCGATGCAAGCAAGGTATCAGTATGGGTTCTACCTAACAGACTAACAGGAAAAGTGTTTAAGCCAGTTGTTTGGTTATGTTCGCGTAGTTTGGAACGATGCCTTAGCTTTCTGCAAGCAGTCTGCAAAATTGCCAGGATACAACAAACTATCTGCAATGCTTACCCAAGCTAAAAAGACTGAAGCTAGAAAGTGGTTGTCAGATGTTTCTTCAGTACTATTACAGTAGTCTCTTAGACATTTGGATCTTGCCTACAAAAACTTTTTCAATTCACGTAACGGGAAGAGAAAAGGTGCCAGAGTCGGTGTACCAAGATTTAAGAATAAAACTAATTAACAGTCGGCTGAATTTACCAAGGCAGCATTTTCTATTAAAGATGGAGATGTTTACCTTGCTAAAATTGGGATCATCAAACCCATTTGGTCTAGGGAGTTACCATCACAACCTAGTTCAGTAACGGTAATTAAAGATTGTGCTAACCGTTACTTCTTGAGTTTTGTTGTAGAAGTTGAGCCAAGTCTAACCAGTGCCAAAAGCCAAAGCATTGGTATTGACTAGGGAATTAAAACTTTTATTGACTTGGGAATTAAAACTTTTGCTGTCATGAGCAATTGTGAAAAAGTTCAAAGTCCTGACTACTCAAAGTTAGACTGGAAAATTCGCAAGTTACAGCGAAAATTAGCAAGGTCTCAGAAAGACTCAAAGAAAAGAAATAAAACTTGGGTCAAGATTGCTAAACTACACAACCAAATTGCTGATAAGAGAAAAGACTTTCTGCACAAACTATCAACAAAGATAATTAGCAATAACCAAGTAATTGTGCTAGAAGATTTGAACGTATCGGAAATGGTAAAAAATCGTAAACTATCTAGGGTAATCAGTTTGCAAGGATGGCGAGAATTTAGAAATCTTTGTGAGCCTAAATCGGAAAAATTTCATCGTGATTTTCGCATAATAGATAGATGGCAACCAACAAGCCAAATATGCTCATGCTGCGGTTTTCGTTGGGGCAAAATTGACCTCTCTGTTCCTTCAATACTCTTCTTAAATTGTGGTAGTGAGCAAGACATAGATGAGAACGCATCTAAAAATATAGAAATGGTCGGGATGGGGCATCGCCACGACCTTAAATAGACAGGGAGTGACTGTCAGACTACAAAGAGAGCAAGTTACTGTGAACTGTCAAGAATCTCCGCACCTTCAGGTCGGTGAATATGTCAAGACGAACATCCAAAATCCTCAAGCCCCCGGATTTATCTGTAGGGTGAATTCAAAATCCAAAATTCTGTTAGAGGATGACTGGCTTATAATTTCCAAGGGGCGCACGCTCTCAACTGGTAAGTTAAAGGGGGATAGATGACATTCAAACGGTTGCTGTTAATTGTGCTAACATTGTTAGCCATCATGACATCAGGCTTGTCTTTATTTGGTAGTTGGCAAAAACCTCAGCTCCAAAGTCGTCTGGAACTATACCAAACAAATATTGTCTTGCAAGCCCAAGCATGGCAACCAAAAGGCAGCAACGATGAGAATTTTTTGGTTATTCGGGAAACTATACTGGGTGATAAACCCCTAGAAAGTGCTACCAAGCAATATCAACAAGCGCGCGAATCTGTCGCAACCAATTTAGACAAAGCCGAAATTCAATTGGCAAAACTTGGCCAAGACACACATCCTAAACCTCTACCAGAACTCTCTTCCCAAGAACAGCAGCAACAATTACGGAAGTCTGTTAACGAACTACAAAAATTACGGGATGATTTGGACTTGCGTCTGGGAATTTTACAAGTACAGCAAGGTGAAATAGATAAGGCCTTAAAAACTTGGAGTAAAGTACAGGAAACCTCCGAGGTTAATTCCGAATTAAAGCAAACTGCTAAGGTATTAAGCGGGCTATGGAGCAAATCTCCTCAGTTGCTACCAAATGCTCAACAACTTATTCAAAAAAACTTAGAAGGTTGGTTTTGCTTCACAGCTTTAATTAAACTGTACCAACTCCAACAAAGTGAATATATATTAGCCGATATTAAAGCTGGACAACAAGCAGCCGCTAGTGATGCTATGTGGAAATTAGCGATAATTGCCACTATTCCCAGCTTAACTGCCTTCATTGGTGTCATATTGCTGGTAGCTTTGATTATTCAACTTTTACTCAAGGGAAAAGAGTCTATATTAGCTGCAAATGCTGACAACCGTTGGTCAACACCTTGGGATGTGGAAACAATTTTACAGGTTTTTGTTCTGGGATTTTTCCTGATGGGACAATTATTTATACCTGTATTGTTCAGCCTTATCCCTATTTCCCGTTCTTCAAGTAATGTGCGGGTTCAGGCTTTCTCTGTATTAGTTAGTTATTTACTGGTTGCGTTGGGTGCGTTCTCAGTGTTGTATTACGCTATTAAGCGTTATTTTCCTTTGCCACAAGGGTGGTTTCGTTTCCGATTTCAAAGTAATTGGTTTTTGTGGGGACTGGGTGGTTACTGCACTGCTTTACCAATTGTGGTGATAGTGTCGTTGATTAATCAACAATTATGGCAAGGACAAGGTGGCAGTAATCCACTATTGCAACTGGCGTTGGAAAGTAGAGATCATATAGCATTAGGGATATTATTCTTTACTGCGGGTATAGCTGCGCCATTTTTTGAAGAATTTCTATTTCGCGGTTTTTTGTTACCATCCTTGACTCGTTATATCCCTGTTTGGGGCGCAATTGGTGCTAGTAGCTTGTTATTTGCTGTGGCTCATCTGAGTTTGTCAGAAATCCTCCCACTAACAGCATTAGGAATTGTATTAGGTATAATATACACCCGATCGCGCAATCTTCTCGCCCCTATGCTCCTTCACAGTCTCTGGAATAGTGGCACATTACTGAGTTTGTTTCTTTTAGGAAGTGGCAATAATTAATACTAATTAACAATTTTGATAGCGTAAAGACACAGATTAATCCTACAAAATTCCCAATAGTTCAGATGTAGTTTGACCTATAATATCCCCGATTTCTTCATGAAGAAATCGGGGATATATATTTATCGGGGATATATATTTTGAGTATTTTATGTTTAATTACGCTGATTCATTAAACTTTTCTGTGTGCATATAGACTGACAACTTCAGAAAATGAATGTATTCTCATGAATACACCAAAGTCAAAAAAGATCCTGACATAATCACTATTAATCTGTAGACACTTAGTACCTCTGCACAAAAGTGAGAAGTCAACACACAAAGGAGATGAAGTGAATATGGCCAATCTCAACCCATCTCATGCGAATAAACAACTTTTAGCTGGTTACTGTGGCATTATTTTTGGTGGATTTGGACTACATAAGTTTATTCTTGGTTACGCACCAGAAGGTTTTATCATGTTAGTAATTTCTGTATTTGGTGGTTCTCTCACCTACGGATTCACATTGCTAACTATGCAACTTGTAGGTTTAATCGAAGGCATGATTTACTTAAATAAAAACCATGAAGATTTTGTTAATACCTACTTTGTCAAAAAGCAGGGCTGGTTTTAGAAATTTGTATTATCACCTATATATTATTGGTGCATAAAAACTATGCCCGATCTGAAATATCAAATTTATGTGTATGGCAATTTTAAAATCTAAGCAGAGGACTTCGGTAATATTATTCCTAAAAGGAATGGTTCATTTCAGCACCATTCCTAGTTTGGAAATCCACTATGCCTAGTTTGAAAATCCACTATTTCTATAAAAGCCTAATTTTCATCTTCCCCATGGATATAGCATCAGTGATTTATATGATGTATCGGCGTAGGGTGTAGGGGTGTAGGGGTGTATAGGACACTGAACTCCTGATAGCGTACCCTAATGTAGTGTCCTGTAGGCATAGCATGGAGAAAGCCACACTCCTAAACTTATGCTTTTTCATCTCATAGTTGTCCATAGTTCCAGATTTAGCCTACGCTCAAAGTAGACAATCCTTTTGTCAGGCGTTGAATTTTGGTAGCAAATCTCAAAACTTGCCATGCAACTTCTCAAAGAAACTCAACTTACCCCAGAATCTACCCCAGTTACAGAAAAGATTATTTTAGATGTTGGGGGTATGAAATGCGCTGGGTGTGTGATAGCGGTAGAAAAACAGCTAATCCAACATTCAGAAGTGAAAAACGTCTGCGTCAACCTAGCCACAGAAGTAGCTGTTGTGGAAGCGGAAGTTGGTAAAGTAGATGCAGATGCACTGGCAAAGGCATTAACAGCAACAGGATTTCCTACGCAAACCCGCAAGGGTAATACCACACTAGCAGGTCAAAAATCGGCTCTTGAAGATTCGGCTACAAGACAACACCAGGAAATGCAAGCAGTAATCAGACAGTTAGTGATTGCTGGAGTATTGTTGGTGTTTTCAGGTATTGGACATTTTACTGACACCATCATCCCGATATTGAATAACATCTGGTTTCACTGTGGACTAGCAACAGTGGCACTATTAATTCCTGGTCGCCCAATTTTAATAGATGGGTGGTTAGGTTGGCGACGGGGTGCGCCAAATATGAATACTTTGGTTAGTTTGGGAACTATGACGGCTTATACTGCTAGTTTGATAGCTCTCTTGTTTCGCCAAATGGGTTGGGAATGCTTTTTTGATGAACCAGTGATGATGCTGGGTTTTATCCTGCTGGGCAGAACTTTAGAGAAACAAGCTAGAGGCCGTGCTGCATCAGCATTTAGGCAGTTACTGGCACTCCAACCCCAAACAGCGCGATTGATTGTTAACCCTGATTCGGAGAAATTAGTGGCAGGGGCTAATATTGTGGAAATACCTGCTGAACAGGTGCGGGTTGGTGAATGGTTACAGGTGCTGCCAGGAGATAAGATTCCTGTTGATGGTGAGGTGCGCTTTGGACAAACGACGGTGGATGAGTCAATGTTAACTGGAGAAGCCGTACCAGTTATTAAGCAGTTAGGAGATGGGGTGGCTGCGGGAACTATTAACAAGTCTGGTGCGATCGCAATTCAAGCGACTCGTACAGGCAATGATACCACTTTGGCGCAAATCGTAGCTTTGGTAGAAGCTGCGCAAACTCGCAGAGCACCAGTCCAAAAATTAGCAGATAGGGTTTCTGGTTACTTTACCTATGGGGTTTTAACTGCTTCTTTATTCACATTTCTCTTTTGGTACTTTTTTGGTACTCACATTTGGCCAGATATCACCATCTCCAGTGGTATGGAAATGATGAATCATTCAGCACATCACCCAACCCCAAATACAGAATACTCTTCACTATTAATTAGTTTAAAATTAGCGATCGCAGTCATGGTAGTCGCCTGTCCCTGTGCTTTAGGACTAGCGACCCCTACAGCCATTCTCGTCGGTACTGGTATGGGTGCAGAACAGGGTTTATTAATCAAAGGTGGCGACGTTTTAGAACGAGTCCACCAGCTAGATACAGTTATTTTTGATAAAACAGGCACTCTGACTATAGGTAAGCCCATAGTTACAGACTGTTTAGTTCTTGCAGAATCAGCAACTTCAGAAAAATTTTCTCCATCACTTCTCCAACTCGCCGCAGCAGTAGAAAGCGGTACTTACCATCCCCTGGCCACAGCCATTCACCAAGCAGCAAAACAGCAAAATTTATCCATTCCCCATGCTATAGACTTTCATACCGAGCCAGGAATGGGCGTTTCTGGTATCGTAGAAGGCAAAACAGTATTATTGGGTAACTGGGAATGGTTGAACTGGCATGGAATTAATCTCAGTGAAACAGCACAACAACAAGCCCAAAAAATGGCAACATCCGGTAAAACAGTAATTAACGTTGCCATTGATGGCACTTTAGCAGGATTAATTGCTGTCAGCGATACCCTAAGACCAGACGCAAAAGCAACAGTAGAAAAATTGCGTCAGATGGGTTTACGAGTCATGCTCCTCAGCGGTGATAGATTAGAAGCAGTCAGTGCAATCGCAGAGCAACTGGGAATAAACAACACCAATATAATGGCAGGTATCCCCCCAGCAAAAAAAGCAGAAGCAATACAATCTCTTCAAACAGGGCAACATCAATCCATCGTAGCAATGATAGGAGATGGGATTAATGACGCTCCCGCTTTATCTCAAGCAGATGTCGGCATCGCTTTACACTCTGGCACAGACGTGGCTATGGAAACAGCCGCAATCATACTCATGCGTGACAATCTGAACGATGTCATAGAATCAATTTTGCTCAGTCGTGCAACTTTCAATAAAATACGTCAAAATTTATTCTGGGCTTTTGCATATAATACAATTGGTATTCCTTTAGCAGCAGGTACTTTATTACCTAGCTTGGGTTTTGTTCTAAGTCCATCCGGCGCAGCTGCACTCATGGCTTTCAGTTCAGTTAGTGTTGTCACTAACTCAGTTTTATTAAGACGCTTTGCTCATTAACTCTAAACTTATAATTGGGAGGTAGTATCTCAAAACGAATGATTCAGATGCCTAATAATCTCGCCATAGTCATACAGTTATCCAGCTTGAAAGTCGGAAATTTTACCCCGACACCAATCTCTACCACTAAATTTATAAAGTGTAGAGACCATTCAACGATCTAGATAAAACTGATAGCTGTTAAACTATTTTAGTCGGGTATTCAGCCCATTCATAAAGTTTGTACTCACTCCTCCCAGAGATAATATACTTACAAGAGTATATTTTATACTCTTGTCTACCTAGCAAGATATGTAGTTTCAAATCTTATTAGATTTCATATTAAATAAATTGTCTGGAAAAATGCAGGAAAAAGATACACAGCAAATTCTTGCGTATCAAAGTTCAACAAATTTTAGCAACCATCTGTCAATGGCCGCACAACCTAATGAAAACCATCTACTGATAATAGAAGACGATCAAGGACGCAAAGAATTTCCTCTGGAAAATCCCGTCTATTCTATCGGTAGAGATCGTAATTGTAATATCCGATTGATATCACAGTTTGTTTCTCGACACCATGCTACATTAGTCAGATTACGGCGCACGAATAATAGCAACAGCTATTACTACCGTATTGTTGATGGTGATCCCAAAGGCAAACCCAGTTCTAATGGTTTGATGATTAATGGACGCAAAATGCCAGCCCATGATCTAAAAAACGAAGACGAAATTGTTTTTGGACCCCAAGTACGAGCAATTTATTATTTGCTCAAAAATAGTCAACGTTCAGGACAAACAGATGCAAGTGAGTATGATATTACACTGATCAACCCTGGAATGACAGAGGAGGAAGAAGACTGATAGAATTTGAGATTTTAAAGTTTGGATTTTGAATTGAACAATTCAAAATCTTGACACTACCTCAAATTTAGCTACAGTGTATACAAAACTCCTAAAAACCTTGTTTAATCAAACACCCTCTAGGCAAGGTTTTAAGATTATCAATTCCGCTATCAACGGACAAAATTTGCAGGTTTCTAAGCGAGCTAAGAAACACACTTTGTGGCATAGCTGAAGACCCCATTGAAATCGCCAAATATCAAACATCACAGGAAAATTCTATGATTTGTCCACTATTTTTCCATAATTTAACTTTAGGATCATGGGATAGAAATTCAGTAGTTGCTTAAACTAACATCTAGTCCAACTGTATTTTTGGTTGCTTGTGTTTCAATTTTTCAGTCTACCCCAATGCAAAATTCAGCATAATAACCAATACTTCTTATGAGCTTAATCTGGTAGACAAGTAATTCATAAATTCCAGTGATAAGTTTCCCAATTTCAAAATTATCTGTCACAGAGTTAAGCATTTTCTATCTGCGGAAAACTTTCATTTCTTCCCTAAAAAATGTAGTACCCAGAAAATGTTTTGGATTTCCTGTGTGCTATTAGAGAGTCTTTAAAAGTCCACTATTTTCTGGTAAATAAAAATTGACAATATATAAACCCTATCTTTTTTACCACCTTCCTTATCCCCATAAAAATATTCACACAGATATTGTCAACGAATGTACGTAAGTATTAGGAGAGTATGAGTGTTTTCACCATAAAAAAGGCTAATTAATAAAAGAAGACTATTTGCAATCAAGTATATTTACACTTACCTAAGTATAGGTATGCCGACATTTTTGCTTAGTTAACCGTGATATTAGCTAAATTATGGTATTGCTAATATTCATTATTTCTCACGAAGCATTAACAGTATGAGATTAGCCATAATGAAGTGAGCAAGATTAACTCACAAAATTGTCTAAATTTTTATTCTTGATTTTACCTAATCTTATGAACAAGATTCTGATTGCTAAAAATGACTTTCACATACGAAACAAGATTATTAGTGTTAATAGTGTAGGATTCCTGCCCATCCATCATTTTTTACGACAGCATCTACTATGAAATCTATATGACACTTAATTACAGTACCTGGGATGATGATTTCCCTCCAGATCCTGAAGAAATTTATCAAGATTTACTTTGCGCCGTTGAAAGGAAATCAGGATTTGGTTTATACTTTGTACAATGTAATCCTGTAGAATCTGATCGGTTTATTAATAAAATTCCGCAGGATATTCCGCATAAAAAAATTGCCGTATTACGCTTATTTGAACCAGTTGATAAATTATATCAACAAATAACTAATTGCATTCAAGACCAACAAATTGATATCTTATTAATTAAAGGTCTAGAATATTCTTTATATAAATATGAAAAAAGAAACTTTGGTGAAATCACTGAAGGTCAATTTATAAATTTAAGCAAAGTGCCGCCAATACTAAATCATCTCAACCAACAACGCGAAAGATTTAGAGATGATTTTCCATTTTGCTTCGTATTTTTATTGCGTTCATTTTCCCTTAACTATTTAATTCATCGCGCTCCTGATTTTTTTGATTGGCGATCTGGAGTATATGAATTACCAACGACACCAGAATTAGTTGAAGAGGAATCTCGTCGTCTTCTATTAGAAGGAGATTATGAAAAATATCTGCAACTTACTCCAGAAGAAAAGATTGAAAAAGTTCTAGAAATCCAAGAACTGCTTACAGAAAAACATCAAACAGATAGTAATAGAGCAAGTTTACTATTTGAACTAGGAAATCTACTTTATTCTGCACATGAGTACGAAACCGCAATTACATTCTATGAACAAGAACTAAAATTTCAACCAGATGACCATTATGCTTGGTACAACCGTGGAAATGCACTATTGAATTTAGGAGACAATGAAGAAGCAATTTTATCTTATAACCAAGCCATAAAAATTAAACCTTATGACCACTATGCTTGGAAAAATCGAGGGAATGCACTACGGAACTTAGGACGTAATGAAGAAGCAATTTTATCTTATAATGAAGCTATAGATTATAATTCTCACGACCACTATTCTTGGTACGAACTTGGCAATACACTGCGGAATTTAGGACGCAATGAAGAAGCAATTTTATCCTATAATGAAGCTTTAAAATATAAACCTAATGACCATTATGTTTGGAATAACCGGGGTATAGCATTGCGGAATTTAAGACACAATGAAGAGGCAGTTTTATCTTATGACGAAGCTTTGAAGATTCAACCTGATGATTACTACGCTTGGTATAATCGTGGTATCGCACTACGAAGTTTAGGACGCAATGAAGAAGCAATTTTTTCTTATGACCAAGCCCTGAAACTCAACCCTTATGACCATTATGCTTGGAATAATCGTGGCAATGCACTTGATGATTTAGGACGTACTGAAGAAGCAATTTTCTCATACAATCAAGCCCTAAAAATAAAACCTGATGACAATTATGGTTGGTATAATAAAGCTTGCTGTTATGCTCTTCATGGTGACATTGAGCAAGCATTAGAAAACTTGCAACAAGCAATTAGTCTCCAACCAACGGAAGTTTTGAAAAGGGCAAAAACAGATCTTGATTTTGATTGTATTCGAGAAGATAGAAGATTTCAAGCTTTAATGCAATTAGAAATATAGGACTCCTATCTGTCTCCTAAGTAGGTAAACACAAATAAATATAACTATGTAACAAAATATAAATTACTTGAAACCCTTGCAATTGTTTGATTTCCCTTTGCTGCATTCGCCATGACATAGTTATAAATTTTCCGCCCACCTACTTATTTGATTTTTGAATAAATTCCGTACAAAAGAAGTTCCATTCTTACCTATTCCCTGCCCTCACGAGTAATTTCAGAGACAAAATCAGATTGCTATATGACATTTTCACTTTCTTCGATTAAAATTGAATTGCTTGTTTACCGCTGCCTATTTTAACTATTTTTTTAGTCTCATTAATACCCAAGAACCTAAGTTGTTTACCTATGACCAATAATTCTGAATTACTCAAAAACCTCTACAATGCCTTTAACCCTTTTCAGCCCTTACCCGCAGGTGATCCTAATTATGTAGACTGTCAAGCTGTGCGAGGAGATGCAGATATTCTAGAAGAGCTAGGAAATCGTATTCAATTAGCAAATCAAAATACTTGTCAACTATATTCTGGTCATAGAGGTGCGGGTAAATCTACAGAATTAATGAGACTAAAAGAATATTTAGAAGCAAGACAATGTTATGTAGTTTATTTTGCTGCTGATGAAGAAGATATTGATTCAGAAGATGCCCAATATACAGACATTCTGCTTGCTTGTACTCGGCGGTTACTGCAAGAATTGCGGACAATGGGTAATCCTAAACCAGTGCTAAATTGGCTTAAAGATCGTTGGGAAGATTTAAAAGATTTGGCACTAACTGAAATTCAGATTGAGGACATGAATGTAGAACTACAAATTTGTCAGTTTGCCAAATTAACAGCAAATTTAAGAGCCGTTCCCGAACTACGTCAAGAAATTCGAGAAAGAGTAAATCCTCATACTGTCACTTTAATTAAAGTTTTAAATGAATTTCTTGCGGATGTAAAAAAGCGTCTACCTGCCAACTGTAATCAACTAGCGGTAATTGTTGATAACTTAGACCGAATGGTTTTAGTTAAAGATGGTGAACGTACAAATTATGAAGAAGTTTTTTTAGATCGGTGTGAACAACTAAAATCTTTAGATTGCCACCTAATTTATACTGTACCCATTGCAATGGTCTATTCCACAAGAGCAACAGACTTACGTGATATATACGGTGACCCTCAGATTTTACCAATGGTGATGGTTCGTACTCCCAAAGGTGAAATTTATCAACCCGGAATAAATAAGGTTAAAGAAGTGATTTCTCGGCGGATTAAACAGTTTTCGCCCAATACACCTATAGAAACTGCAATATTTGACAGTCCAGAAACCCTAGAACAACTTTGTTTAATGAGTGGAGGTCATGTCAGAAATTTGCTATTGTTAACTCAGGATGCGATTGGACGCACTCAAGATTTACCAATTTCCGAAAGAGCAGTTCGACGCGCCATTACGCAAGCTAGAGACACTTATCGCCGTGCTGTAGAAAACCATCAATGGAGTTTGTTAGCAGAAGTATCCCGTTCTAAGCGGATCATTAACGATGATCAGTATCGGAGTTTGATGTTTAATCGCTGTTTGTTAGAGTATCGCTACTTGGATGAAGAAGGGGAAATGCAACGCTGGTACGATATTCACCCACTTATTCAAGGCATTCAGGAATTTAAAGAAGCTATAGAAAAACTTCCATGATGAAAAATTATAGCCATTTGGATGAAGACTTACTCCCTGATGAAAAAGAAGAATATCAAGACTTAATTAGCCATCTGACACGCAACAGGAAATTTGGCTTATATTTCGTGCAGTCTACACCGTTAGACGATGAAAAAATAATTACCAAAATAATCCATGATTTGCCAAATAAGAAAGTCGAAGTTTTGCGTTTAATTGAGCCAATTGATACTTTATATGAAAGAGTGCTTGAGCTTTATATTAATCAACAATTTGATGTTTTATTAATTACAGGTTTAGAACATTCACTCTACCAGTATGAACAAGAAAATTTTGGACAAATTACAGAAGATAAATTTAGTAATTTAACCAAAGTACCACACATCTTAAATCACTTAAACCAAAAAAGAGAACTGTTTAGAGATAATATTCCCATTAGTTTTGTTTTTTTAGCGCGTCAATTTTTAATTAGCTATTTTATCTATCGCGCTCCTGATTTTTGGGATTGGCGCTCTGCTGTATTAGAAATTGGCAGTATCAACAAATTCATAAGTATGAGAAAAAACGTTTTCTCTTCAGATTGTCAAAGCTGAGTATGGATTTATTTGAAAAAAATTTAGTATAAATTACCAATCTACAGCCATTGGTCATTGGCTCTTCTTCTTGACTTATGACCAATGATACCTATTACACATAAACTAACGTAATAACATACCGAGATTTAGAGATTTAAAAGATGAGATGATGATTGTTGAATAGGATCAAGGCTGGAGAAAGGCTGTATTTTAAAGTATAAAAAGCCATGAAACTTCAAACTCAAGAAACATTATACAATCAAGATTATTCTCTGTGGCTTGAAACTACGATAGAAAAATTACGGGAGCATGAATTTCAATCTGTGGATATTGAAAATCTAATTGAGGAACTTGAAACTTTGGGACGGAGTCAAAAGAAAGGTTTGCGGAGCTATCTAAAATTAATTGTCATGCACTTGCTCAAATGGCAACATAAACCTGAGAAGCGTTCTAAAAGCTGGCTAATTTCTATTAGAAACAATGTATCTCCTCAATATTTCGGGGAAGGAGTTATTGGGGCATCAATGAACAACCAAAGCAATTAAGATAAGACTGCTCACAAAGAATAGTCGCTAAAGTTGGGATTTTTCTAGTGAGAGAAATGCGGTCACGGACATACTCAAAAAGCTGATACCTAACTTACGAGTAGTAGCAACAAGAGACATAAAAGTATCCC
>CAKZGI010000165.1 GCA_936914905.1 uncultured Trichormus sp.
TAATTCTGTCCGCAGTCATTGGGGAATAGAAAATTCATTACATTGGGTATTAGATTAGATATAGCGTTAAAAGAAGATGATTGCCGAATTAGGAAAGATAATGCTCCACAAAATTTCGCAGTGATGGGACATATAGCAGTCAATATTTTGGGTAAAGAGAAACGCGTGAAGCGGGGGACAAAAAATAAATAGTTTTTGGCAGCAATAGATAATAACTATTTAGAAAGAGTTTTAGCCTTAGCGTAAACTAGCTTGTCAATAATTTAGTTAAAATAGTTACTTATTGTTACTTATTTATGACTGAATAATAAGCTAATTTATCCTTAGACAAGAGTTATTTTACTAGAGATAAGTTAACTTAAGCATTTGCAAAATAATCTATTTGTTATGTTTATTTATCTTTCTGTCAATTTTTGCACTGGTATAGATGATTTTGAAATCCTTATTAGTTTTTGTTACGAAATAAGGTGCGTTTCCCGTGAGCTAGAGCCAAAGCTTTGGAATATTATCAAGATTTGATTAATGCTTACAAAAGCACTAGAAATTGGCCAAGAAATCTTTACTATGTCTTGCAGATTTATACCGTTATTTTGTGAGGTGTTACACCAATTTTAGTATTGGTAGATAAATTAGAAGCAGGACAAGCTTGGCTGAAGTAGCTACCGGTAATTTGTCCACCTCTTGCTTCTATCATCGCTAGTATTGTCACTTATTTTCTTTTCCAAAAAATGCGGTTGCAGCTAACAGAACTGTTGAGTTGTTAGAAGCAGAACAAGAGAAATTTATCTTGGGAATTACTCCAGCTTAGCATTGTTATGATGTTTCTGGAGAAGCTGAACAACAACAAAGAGTAAGTCAAGCAGTAGAATTGTTTATTAACCAAGTCAATAGCATTCATCTACAACAAGTTCAACAAGCAACTGAACAACAGGATAAGAAAAAAGAGACAAATACAACCTAAGAATCTAGTGCTGATAAATCCAGAACCTAATAATCTTCTTAATTAAGTTATCACTTATTATTCTTTCCTTGCTCCTCTAAGGTTTACTCAATTATTCACAGAGCCACTTTCCACAATTCTAAAAATGATTTCTTCCAATGTTCTCAACAAATCTTGTTCATTATAAGGCTTAGAAAAATAAGCTCTTGCTCCTAATTGCATTGCTAGTTGACGATGTTTATTACTACTACGAGAAGTCAACATAGCAACAGGAGTGTTTTTAAAATTATCATTAGATTTAACTCGTTCTAAAAAACTATAACCATCAAGACGTGGCATTTCAATATCACAGATTACAGCTTGAACTTTTAAACCACTTTCTAACTTTTCCCAAGCATCTTGACCATCCTTAGCCTGTTCAACCTGATACCCTCCTTTTTCGAGAGTTAAAGCTAAATAACGTCGGACATTAATTGAGTCATCGACGATTAAAATCATACCTTTTTGGTGAGTATGGCTAGTAATGGGTTTATACTTTTGTGGTTTGAGAAAAGCTGTTTTTAATTTAGTTGCAGGTGATTTATTACTTAACTGACTACTTCTATGGGGGCGTTGATTGCTAGTAATCCAAGATACTAATTCATTAGTGTTTATTAATGGCACTACCCGACCATCACCGAGCATTGTACAGTTACTAAAACCATCAGGTAAAGGGATTTTTCCTTCAACTTGACGAATAGCGACTTCTTGCTCACCCCAACAGCGATCTATTTGCACAGCTACGGGTTGATGATCATTTTTAATAATTAACACACTGCTGGCATTAATTCCCGTAGGACTTTCTAATTCTAAATTATTGTAGTGGGAACAGTTAAAATCAAAGTAATTCCCAAGTCGCATTAAAGGTAGCATGGTATCTTGCCATTTGAGAAATTCCCCACCATCCATAGCGAAAACCTGATCATTTTCTAGTAAAAAGATTTCTGCAACTACATCTGTAGGAAATGCCAAAATCATGCGGTGATTTAAACCGCTACCTGTTTCACTTTCTACTAACAAAACTCGCGCTACAGACAGTGTAAATGGGACTGATAAAGTAAAAGTTGTACCAATTCCTGGCTGTGTATCAACTTTAATATCACCCCGGACGAGTTGTAGGTTATTACGAACTACATCCATTCCCACACCACGACCAGATAAAGCGGTAACTTTATCAGAGGTGGTAAACCCAGGTTCAAAAATCAGTGATAATAGTTCTTCTTCACTAGCCGCAGCTATTAATGCTGTATCCAAACCCATAGCTATAGCACGTTGGCGGATTTTTTCTAGAGAAATACCTCTACCATCATCACTGATAGCTATGATGGTGCGATCACTCCTATGATATCCTTTAATTTCAATCAATCCTTGTTCGGGTTTCCCTTGAGCATGACGGGTAGCATAATCTTCAATTCCATGATCAAAAGCATTACGTAATAAATGCATTAAGGGCTCATTCAAGGCCTCTAAAATGCTGCGTTCAATTAATATTTTACCACCTTCAAT
Organism: uncultured Trichormus sp.; assembly: GCA_936914905.1. Classification (GTDB taxonomy): domain Bacteria; phylum Cyanobacteriota; class Cyanobacteriia; order Cyanobacteriales; family Nostocaceae; genus Trichormus_B. The sequence goes on from CAKZGI010000165.1 coordinate 2,486, forward strand.
TTTTAATTGAACATTTTTACTATACTCAATATTCAAATCGCGGATAGCTCTGGGAAATCTTTCGACCAAATCAGATAAAGGACGCATCCGCACCTGTGTTAACTTTCTCTGCACTTGCTTAGAAGTTTTATTTAACTTCCGCGCAATTTGATCTGTATCATCCACACTAAGTTGAATATCACTGGCAACTTCTGCTACCTGCACAATAGTTTCCATCACCTCCTGATATAGCAGGTTTAATTTTTGATAGCGATCTATTTCTAAACTAATTACCCCAGATTTTGTAACCTGCTCATCTGGTGTTGATACTCCAGAAGACATAGTTTGGTGAAAAAGTTTTTGATATGCTGAACGTACTTCTTGATGTTCCTGATCGAGAGTTTGCACTCTTTGGCTCAGTCCTAAAACCAGTTTGCGTAATCTTTCTAATTGAGAATTTAAGCCATTACGTTGAATAATTATTTCCCCAAATAAATCACTAATTTCCTCTAATTGCTTACTGGGAACTCTAACTGTATTTTCATGATTTTCTTTATCTTTAGAAACACCAATAATTTCTCCTTTACGTTCAATATGTTTATAATCTAAAGAGGGAATCTCTGGGACAAATGCTATATTTCGTTCAGAATTTGGTTCAGAAAACTCAACAGCATTGATTTCTGCTGGTAACTCTATTTCTAAAGACTCAAAATCAGGAACTTGCTTTTCAGCTACCAAGGTATTTTCTTGATTGATAGCTATTGGGGGAATATTGATTTGCTGAGGAGTGAGGTTAACAACTACTTCACCTAAGTTAATTTGTGTAGGTAATCTATCCCTTTGATTTGTCAGGACTAAAGCTTGCGATCGCCTCCAAGCTTGCAATGCTAATTGACTAATTTCTAAATAACGATCAGGCTGACTTTCTAAATAGTGATTAACTGATTTACAAAGCCGGATAAAAGCAGGTAGCTGAAGCATTTCTCCCAACCCAGCCAACTCGGAAGCCATCACCTCTACTGCTGTTTTTAAATCATTTGTTGGATGACTTGCTAATAAAGATTCTAAATGTTGTAAACATTCTTCCACCTCAGTTTCAAACAGCAAAGGAACAATTTCTTGCCCATCTTCCGGTGATAGCATTGTGGTGATGTCCTCTGGAGAAGGATCACCCAAACGCTGATGCAATTCATCGAAGATGGGATAACAAAAAGTTTTTAACCACCTATCATCTAGAGATTTTTCCTCTGATAACAAGTGCAAAATTTGCCTTAACCAGTCAACTCCAGATAACAATAGACTCTGCAAATGAGTATCAATTTCTAGAGATTTATTGCGAGTTTTTAAAACTTTAAAAGAATCTTCTAAACGATGCGCCAAATTACTCAATACTTTAAAACCCATCATCGCTGCACCACCCTTAATAGAATGGGCAGTTCGCATGGCTGCATTAATTTTGTCTAATTCGATATGTTTACTCGTATCAATTTCCAACAAGATACTTTCTAAAGTATTCAAATAATCTGTCGCTTCTTCCAGAAATTGCATCTGGATTTCCAGTTCTTTATCACTAGTCATAAATCATCAGTCCTCATTAGTTGTTAGTCCCTAATTACTAGCCAGTAATAAACTTCAAAGATGAGAAATGCAAAATGAAAAACATAGGTTTAGTAACACTTTTGGGGAGTTCAATTGTGAAAACTAAAAGCGAAATATGTTAATCAGTTGATTTTGAAAGTTTCTACATTCTTTTTTAATCGCTGGGAAATAGCCGCAGTTTTTTGTAAAGATTCAGAAATTTGGAGAGAAGAATCTTTAGTAAGTTGAGAAATAGCAGCAATATCTTGCATCAATTTGCCAATAAATTGGGATGTTTCTAGCTGAGAACTAGAAGCCGTAGCAATTGAATTTAGCAAAGTATCTATTTGCTGGGAAATATCTAAAATATAATTTAAACTCTGCTTGGCATCTGCAACAATTTGGGTGCTTTCAACTACCTGATTATTTCCCACTTCCATGGCTTGTACAACTTCATTTGTATCTCGTTTAATTTTTTCGACAATTTGCTCAATTTCCTGGGTAGCAGCCGCACTACGAGCCGCTAACTCTCCTACTTCTTCAGCAACGATAGCAAAACCTTGACCTTCTTCTCCTGCGCGCGCTGCTTCAATTCCGGCATTAATTGCTAACAAATTAGTTTGCATGGCAATTTGATTAATTAAAGACACCACGCGGGAAATTTGTTGAGAAGATTCACCCAAATACCTGACTTTTTTAGCAGTTTCACCCGCAGTTTCTTGTAAAGACAGAATATTCTGGACTGTCAAATCCATCGCTTTTTCACTCTCAGCAGCAGTTTGATGAGCATGATGAGCGATCGCACTAACCTTTTGAGCGCTAGCCGCTAAAACTTGCATGGAATTGGTCATTTGCTCAATCCTTGTTAAGGAGCAATTTATATTTTCAACTTGTGTAATTGCTTCCTGTGCTAAGTCATTGAAATAATCTTGGTTTGAATCAAGGCATGTATTAACTTGACCAGTAGTTCGTTTAACTTGGATAACTATATTGCGGAGATTTTCTACTATTGAGTTAAAAATATTGGCAATATTACCAACTTCACCATCTATAACATCAGCGTGTACAGTTAAATTTCCCTGAGCAGCACTTTCTATCTGGTTGACTAACTTCAGAAGTTGCAAACGTAAAGTATCTTTTTCTTGCAATTGTTGTTCAAATGTAGATTCTTGATGAGCCTGAATATCCCATTCTTTAATCACAGGGGGTAGTTCTTCATCTTTTTGCTCGCTCAGGGGAATATTAGTTTCTTCATTGGCTAGGGTTTCTATCCGTGCAGATTCACAGTGATTTTGCTTTGTCAACACCTTCATTAATCCGGCTGCAAGCAATGTCATTAATAATGCTGTTATGGCTGTTATCTGAGCAGTTGCTATCAGAAATTGTCTTTGTGGATATAGAGCGATCGCCGCATCTTTAGCTAAAATTAATTGCCAGTTTAAATCTGGTAAACCTTCAATTTTTTTAAATGCCACATAACTGACTAGCTGTAATGGTTGATTAATTGTTTGCACTTGTGTAAACTCACCACCATTTCGTTTGTTTAGCAATTTAGACAAACCAGGATATATTACAGTAGCTTCTTGTCCTAATAAATCTTGCTTGGGACTGAAAATAAATTTTCCCGAATCATCTAGCAAATAATAGTCATCACTATTAGGGAAATAATTTTTTATTTCCGCTGCTAACAGATCTATGGGTATCCGAGTTCGCGCCACAGCAATAGTTTTTCCGGTTATAATATCTTTCACAGGTGCGGCAATATATATCACCACCTTGTTGTTTTTTAATGTTTCTGGCTGACTAATAACTAGAGCATTATTTTGCAGAACTTCTTGAAAATATTTTCGGCTTTTTTCTTGTCCACTAGTTCCACCCCTAGACTGGATCATTACTCTGCCATTAAGATCAAAAACTGCCAGATGATCATAAATTTTATAGGTATCAACAAAACGATTTAATATAGCCTGCTTTTCAGAAAAACTGCTAATTATACTAACTTCTTGATTTGTCAAAAATGGTAGATTTGAGATAATTTGAATATCTCCATATTTTGATGAAATAAAACGGTTAATACTATCACTTAAACTAGTTGCTTCGGCTTCCTGAGTTCTCACAATTTGCTTACTAATAGATTTACTGCTAAAACTATAAGCCATAAAGCCAATTCCCAATACAGGCAATGTACCTACAGTAATAGCAAAAATTACTTCTTTTGCATTAAGTTTAAACTTCTCTAAATATCTAACGACATAATTTCTATGATTATCATCAGCAATTATGATATCAGGTTGATTACTAATTTCTCGTTTATTTTCATTAACTTTCGACGATGCCAGCAAAGATGCTGGATTTTGAGCATTACCACTTTGAGCAGTATCAGTTTTATGAAACATAAATTAATTCCCCCTGAATCTATTTAATAATATCAGTAAAACCTGACTTCTATGAACTTGATCACTTACAGTGTGTTGTACTTTGTAGAAAGTACAAAATAAGATTGATAAAGCGATGCACCAAGATAGTTTAACGAGTAAAATGCACTGCTAAACCTTACTGCTGCTGTAATCAGTGCAAGAGTTAGCATAATTTACAATATTCTGTGCATCTAAAACTAGCAGTGTTTCCTCCTTTTGTTCCACACAACCACATAAATAAGGTACTAAACTAGCTGCGACTTGTCCGATAGGAGAATGAATATCATCCGCTATCAATTTAATCGTACCTTTAATCTCCTGCACAACTAAACCTAAAAGCATTGATTCCACGTTGAGGACAATAATATTGTACTGCTGAAGACGATAATCTACTCCTTCTAAATTGAACATCTTTGGCAGATCAATTACCCAAATAATTCGACTACGCCAATTCATTAATCCTAATATAAAAGTGGGCATATTAGGTATAGCCGTTACTGATGTAACAGGTACAATAATCGCTTCTTGAGTGTGATGAATTGATAAAACAGCTGTAGTTTGTTGATTGAGTTGAAACTTGAGATAGCTATATGGTAATGACTTTCGGCTGGGTTGATAATAAAGGGTTAGTTTTGGATTTGTCATTGCTTACAAAGCTTATATCAATCAATTGTCGACAAATATTTGGGTTTGATTGTTAGTAATTACTAAATTACCCAATGTGTCCCAATGTGTTTAGACACCATTTTTAGCAAATCTGCTCTTGTAAAAGGCTTAGTCAAATATCCTGATGACCTAACAATTTTAGCTTTGGCCTTATCAATAAACCCAGTTCTACCAGTCACTATAATAATGGGTGTATTTTTAAATGACGAATGTCTCCTTAATAAGGAACATAGTTCATAACCATCTAAATTGGGCATTTCCACATCCAGCAAAATCAAATCTGGTTTGCTTCTGATAATTTGCATTAAAGCTTTCACTGGATCATTAATCATCACGACTGAAAATGTTTGCTCATCTAAAAAATGTTGGATAGAATTCAAGACTGCTTGACTATCATCAATACAGGCAATTGTATAAAACTCCTTACTCAGAGAAGACTGGGTATTTTTATGATTTATCTGTTTGGCAGGGGAGATCTTTCTTGATTTTGAATATTTTTCTCCGAGTTGGTTTTCAGTTTTTGTTTGAGTTTGAGAATTATTATTAGATGCAATTCCCTGCTTACTATTTTCCCGATAATTTAATTGTTTTTGACAATGTTCAACAATTGATTGCAAATCTAAATGACAGAACTTTGGTAGTTCATGTAAATCATGATCAGCATTAAGTTGATAATTACCTTCTTTTAAACAAATAAATGACTCTAGCACTTCTTTTGCTAATTCTTCTATCAGTATTCCCGCTTGTGCAGGAGTAATGTACTCTTGCTTTACTAGCCAGCAGATAGCATAATAATCAGCATTTGCTATCAACTGATTATTATTGTTTGCTTCTGACATCAATCCCATCTGTTCATAAGAGGCATGATTAAAAGCGGGTATTTGCTGATTTAATCGTTGCAAGTGACTTTCAAGACGGTCAAAAACTTTATCTGAATAAGTAGCGTAAGTTAGTTTACCTTCTTCTAAATAGATTGACCAAGAAACGAGACCAATGAATACACTTAAATATCCTGTAACTTTCCTAGTGCTTAATTGTGCTAGAAGAGAGAGGGGATGTAGTTTGTGAAACAACTTGTAGCTACCTAGAGGAGTTGTCATCATTTTGCTTTTTCTTTAGCTAGATTCAATACTTATGATTCTAATTGGCTTATAGCAGTTCTATTTGGTTTGTAAAGGATAAGCATTGCTCAACCTCTATCCGTGCAGGTAACAAGTAAGCTGCTAGTCCCTTCCCACTCAAAGAATAAGGTCATAGTAATAGGGTAGACGGATAATGCTTCTTCTGCGTAAGGTGGAATCCCACACCCCTAATTTCATACTGGGAAGGGAGTAATAGATAACAGATGTGGTAACAAAAGATTTCAATTTGCATAGCAGATGGGTAATACTTAAAATCAAGTATAAAGCCTCAAATACTTTGTAGTCCTAAATACAAAGTCTGATTTTATCGCTTATAGTAAAACTTAACGATAGAAGTGTTAGTTAAAGATTACCAAATCTTAGCCAATTTGTAGATTTTCAATAACTTATTACTGATATTGCGATTATCCGACATCTTTAGGAAATTACACAAAAAGTCTCAACCCGAGATAATAGAAGGCAAAATGCACAAGACAGAAGGCAAGATACAAAAGGTAATAAGCATGAAGTAATATATTACGGGAGCAACGGGATTTTGCGAGGTGGGGCAAAAACTGTGCGATCGCTAAATCCAAAAGAGGCATCGATAAAAATTATTTACCGTACAATAGAATCTTTTATACATACATTAAGTGAAATTACTTAGATAAATCTATAAGATGAGAGAAGTTGAGACAGACTGGTATTGTGGTCAAAAAAAAGGTAGGATTTCCAAAGAAAAAACAGGGAACGCCTACCATTAATGACAAAACATATATATTCAAGTCTTGATTTAACCGAATGTTTGAAAGATTTTCAAGAGCAAGTTACGAGACTTTTAGAAAAAAAAACATTCCCGAATGGAATAGACAAACTTTTAAGGCCCATGAAGAAAAGATTAGAGAAGCTGTACTAATGTGGATGAATTTATTGCTTCAGCAGTAGGAGAGCATGATAAAACTCTGGTTAAACAAAGAAATTATCTTTTACGTGCCTATCGGGAAGAACGTTTGAATTATGCTAAAGTTTTAGCCAGTAAATTACCTATTGGTAGTGGAGCTATCGAAAGTTTAATCCGCCAAGTTGTCAATTTAAGAATGAAAGGAAACAGTAAATTTTGGTTAAAACAAAATAAGGAAACAGTAAATTTTGGTTAAAACAAAATGCGGAAATTATGTTACATCTTCGTTGTCAATGGATAGCTAGCTGGAAGTGTCAATGGATAGCTAGCTGGAAGTTGGCATAATTTCTGTAATTCCATTTTTACCTCTTTTATCCATCTTGAAACTGTCTAATATTTTAGACCTACAACTCCCATTTAACAGAATCTTCTGTGCTAATCAATACCTGCTCATTTAATTACTGACGTAAGCAGCTTATTCCCACTAGGCACAAGTTATTGAATGCAAGTCTTCTTAGGATATCTTGATAAGATACTTTGTCTTGCAATCTTATTTGTTTGATGTGATTTATTTGACTTTAATTCCAGAAAAATATTTTAGCGATGTCTGTGGTTGGCGTAGCTAAAAGCACAATTTTTGCCCCACCTCACAAAATTGCGTTGCTCCCTATATTACTCTCTGCTTTGTCCCCTACATTCATGAAACTCAACGTTAATAAAAGTATTATCGCGTGTTGGGTTGGGATTCGTTTAAACAAAGTCAATAATATTTATGATTGATAGCAGAAAAAATTCCTATGCGAAAACCTGACTTTGTCTATTGAGGAGCTGAGGAGCGAGAGAAAGATAAAACTGATGATCCATCCTTCAGGATTTCGATCAACGAAAAATATATTTAACTGATAAATACTGATAAATGCGGATGAAAGGACTTGAACCTTCACTCCTCTCGGAACTAGAACCTAAATCTAGCGCGTCTGCCAATTCCGCCACATCCGCATCAGTATTTTATAGTAGCATAACAAATTATGGATGGCAAGAGGTAATACCAATTCAAAATTCAAAATTCAAAATTCAAAATTCAAAATTAGGTATACTGGTAATTGGTAGTTGGAAAAAAGACCAAAGGGAAAAGTAAACCGTGATAACTGATAACTGATCCTACATCACGGCTACACGGGGTAAACGATGCTTGAAGGCACAGAGAATTTCCCAGGAAATGGTGTTTAATTGATTTGCCCAATCATCTGCGGATATTTGTTCTTGTCCCTGTTCTCCTAGTAGGGTGACTATTTCCCCTTCTTGCAAATCGGGTATAGAACTAACATCTAGCATGATTTGATCCATTGTAATCGTACCTATTTGCTGCACACGCTGTCCACGGAGTAAAACTTGCATTTGGTTGGAAAGACTGCGGGGCACTCCATCGGCATAACCAATCCCGACAACAGCAACACGCATTTCTCTTGGTGCGATAAACTGATGACCATAGCTGACACCGGTTCCTGCGGCAATTGTTTTAACGTGGGTAACTCGTGCTTTGAGTTGTAAAACGGGTTGCAGTTTGATTTTATTTTCTAGGTGGGTAGCCGGATAAAGTCCGTAAATGGCTAAACCTGCACGTACCATGTCATAGTGCAGTTTTGGATCTGCTAGGGTAGCGGCTGAGTTGGCTAAATGCAAGCTGGGAATTTTGATGCCTCTGGCTTTGATTTGTGCGATCGCTTGTTCAAATTTGTTATGCTGCTGCTGCATGATTGCCGGATCAGGACTATCTGCTGTAGCTAGGTGAGAATAAACACTAGCAATATCAAGATGGGGTAATCCCTGTACTAACTGCACAAAATCACCGGCTTCTTGCCAATTTGTGCCTAATCTGGACATTCCCGTATCTAACTTGATGTGTACAGGGATAGGAGAATTATAATTAATAGCTTCAAGAGTGTTAGAAAATTCTAAAGCCTGTTTGGGGCTGCATAGTGTCGGCTGAAGTTTCCAGTGAGCGATCGCATGAATTTGTTCTAGTGTATGAGTTGCTCCTAAAATTAAAATCGGAGCTTTTATACCACCTTCCCGTAATTGAATCCCTTCAGGAACTGTAGCTACTCCCAAGCAACTCGCACCAGCTTCCAAAACTGTTTTAGCAACTGTTACCGACCCATGTCCGTAGGCATCAGCTTTTACTACTGCCATTAACTGGGTACGTAATGATAAAAATCTTACTAACTGCTTAACATTATAGGACAACGCACCCAAATCAATTTCTACCCAAGCTCGCTGCGAAAACCAAGCATAGGTATCACGTTCCTGACTATCAGCAAAACTAGGGGTTTGCTTGCTACTGAACATTTCTCTTCACTCCTATCACACCACTGCAAAGCTTCCAGACTATCTGATGATTCTGATTGCCCCGCTCAAAGCCATATCAATTTAATCAGGAAAGTTTACCGCGTATCCGGGAGTTTGTACAAGTGTCAGTTATCAGTTATCAGTTATCAGTTATCAGTTATTAGTTATCAGTGGCTATTCTTCTGTAATTCCCCTAAACCCTACACCTTTACCGCCCTTCTTCCTGCTACCAAATTATTTAAGAAGTATTAAGAAGTATAAATTATTCTCATCTCCCCAGGAAGGTATATCTGTGTTAAAATATTTAAAACTAATACCTTGAGCTAATATCAATGGGGAAGGTTTTAGTCCTGAACGCCTCTTACGAACCGCTCAACATTACGAGTTGGCGACGTGCCATAGTTTTGTTGATTAAAGGGAAGGCAGAGCACGTAGAACATAACGGTAAATTCATATACTCAGATTTTCCGCTGCCAACCGTAATTCGGTTGCGCCATTACGTGCGTGTTCCCTATAAAGAAATTACCTTGACGCGCCGGAATATATTGCATCGCGATGGACATACTTGTCAATACTGTGGTTATACAGGAGACGAGTTGACCTTAGATCATGTAATGCCGCGATCGCGTGGAGGGGGTGATACCTGGGAAAACATTGTTACTGCCTGTGTACCCTGCAACGTCAAAAAGGGCTGTCGTACACCTCAAGAAGCGCGGATGCCTTTGCGCCATCCACCTCGTCAACCTTACAGTAGCCTCTACTTTGAAGTGACTAAACATCTTAAGAGTGGACTTCACCAAGAGTGGCAAAAATATGTCATAGGACTTTGACATTATACAGAGTCAATGAGTAAAGCAGGGAGACAAGTTTTCACCTATAGGTCTTGCTATTTGACTATTGTCAGGACAGTTTACCACAAGTAGACGGCTTAGTTTGATATTGCTTGGTGTTTGTTTGCGGCTGAAGGGGCAAATTCCTAAAAGCTAGAGGAATGTTCTGCCTAAATCCTGGACAGCTAATAAAACACAGAATGACTATTATACCTCATTTTTATGAGGTATATATCGTTATACCTATAATTTTTTAGCAGAAATAAATATTTTTGTCAAAGTCAGGTTTTCACAAAAATTGCATAAGTTGATTCCAGAATCAATATTCAATCCAGACAGATGTAATAAATCCTTGACCAATACTCCAATACTATTGACAAAAAATAGACCAAGGTATGCAGTGCAAAGATAGTTGATTTCTGTCAAGATCATAATGTGTGGCTAAACCAGTGATGCAAAGATTGGAGTATCTCGGAAGGCATACACAAGCCACCGCGCTGAACACCAAATGCCCTATGTACTTGAATTCTCCTGTTACTCAATTTGAGAGTTTTTCATTGACCACAGAACCGAACCCGGAGGAAGTTGAGATAGATAAAGAATCTTCTTATAAACTTCCACCCCTTACCCGTCCTTCTTTACCACCATCTAATAATGGTGATGGAGGTATCTATTTAGCTCAACGTGGTAATTCTCTAGGACTTCAAAAATCAGAAGAATTGCAGAAAACCCTGCTTGGACACAGACATGAGCGTCATTTAGTGATTCTGCAAGATTTCCCTGATCCTGATGCTCTTTCTTGTGCTTGGGCTTACCAGTTAATTGCTCAACAGTATGATATCAAATGTGAAATCATTTATGCTGGGACATTAAGCCACCAAGAGAATATTGCCTTGGTTAAGTTGACTACTTTACCTGCTCAACGGTGGACAATGCAAACCCTGAAAAATAAAGATTTATCATCTTATCAAGGGTTCGTACTAATTGATAACCAGGGAACCACATCTCAGCTGTTACCAGCAGTACAACAGGCAGGACTTCCCCTGGTCGTGCTGGTCGATCATCATAGCTTGCAGGGAGAACTGAAGGCTGAGTTTGTCGATGTTCGTCCTTATGTGCGTGCAACTGCAACTATCTTCACTCAGTATTTACAAGCGGGTTTGCTGGTATTAGATAGCAGTATTAGCCAGCACGTTAAATGTACAACTGCTTTGATGCACGGTTTACGCTCAGATACCAATAGGTTGATGCAAGCGCAGGAAGAAGATTTTATGGCTGCTGCCTATCTGAGCAGATTTTATGATGCTCAGTTGCTGAATGCCATTTTACAGGCAAATCGTTCCAAGCGGGTCATGGATGTGATCGAGCGATCGCTCAAAAATCGCATTGTCCAAAATAACTTTTCCATAGCTGGGGTTGGTTATTTACGCTACGACGACCGGGATGCTATTCCTCAAGCAGCTGATTTTCTAGTGACAGAAGAAAACGTTCATACCGCAGTAGTTTATGGAATTGTTCATGATGAAGATGATGAATTAGAAGTGGTCATAGGTTCCCTAAGAACTACAAAACTTACTTTAGACCCCGATGAATTTATTAAAGAAGCTTTTGGACAAGATAGCACTGGGCGTTTCTTTGGTGGTGGACGTACAGGTGCAGGTGGCTTTGAAATTCCAATGGGTTTTTTATCTGGGGGCAATGAAAATTCTGCTTATGCCAAAATAAAATGGGAAGTTTACGACGCACAAATTAAACAGAAATTATTGAAATTGGTGAATCCTAGAGATAACCCAATTCAGTCGTAGAGAATGGATTGTTTTCAAGTACCAAGAATCAGTAACCGAATTACGTTCAAATAGACCAAAAAACGGTGTTGATTCAGTGGGGGTAAAGCGCATTGCTAAACCCCTACAAAAGTAAGGATTGAGGTGGTGGGGTATTGACAAGTGTGATAGGTGAGGCAGAATA
>CAKZGI010000166.1 GCA_936914905.1 uncultured Trichormus sp.
GTGGCTCTTGACTTCAAATCAAATCGGAAGATTGTTGTTGATGAATTCTTGCCCCTATGGAATTACACCCCTCAACCAGAGTTACAGGTTATTTAATCCACTATCTTTAGATGGGAGTGATATAGCGGTGGATGCTGGGAAACTGAAAAGTACGCTGTAGATTATGGAGTTGCAGATAGTATCATGGGTCCTTATTCTGATGCAGGTAACGAAGCAGGTCCACGGGTGCTAAAGTCTTTTTCTGGTTATGTTAAAGGCCCAGGCCACAACTCAATCGTTTTTAGTCAATATGGTAAAATTGAGTATATAGCCTATCATGCCTGGACAACAGACGTACAGCTTATCTGCTTAGATAAGCTCATTTGGACAGTAGATGGTCCGCGTTGTGAGGGTCCGACCTGGACAAAACAGACTATTGATGTGAACAAGTCCTATCAGAAGATAGAAAACTTACAAGAAACTAAAAGCTAGTGTTATGGGATCACCTGTTGAAAAGGCACAAATCCATGACATCCAAAACCCCTCCAGACAATCGGCAAGACGAAGGTAAATATAATCCTGAACATAATCCTGGTACGGAAACGACCGTACCAACTAGGGAAGAGGGTAATACTCCGCTCGATGAAAGATATCGCATGACTGGTCAAGAATCAGGTACAGATGTTCGTCCTGGTGCTGAACCTGAAGCAGCTGGAGGTGCTGTTACCAGGCCTGGTCTTCCCAATCAAGGAACAGAATCTCTTTGAGATACTCAGGTCTAAAGATACTGAGTTTCGAGCATACTGGGAAGTCTTATGTACGAAGAGAAGGGAGGGGAGTGGTAACGCTCCCCTAATAGTCTGAATCAGGGTTTCCAGGATTTAAGGATAAACAGGATTTTTATTGTTTGAATTTTGTACCTCATTTACTTCCAATATGCGGTATATTCCGTTTTATCTAATATTCTGACTCCTGACTCCTGCTATATTTGGCATTCATCGCAATACCGAGAAAGAGCATCTTCCAGACCAGGCATTAACTCACCTCGACTACTATTGAGAACGCTATAAGTTCGACTAGGAGCAATAAAACCAAGTTGCTGCGTAGGTAAAGCAATTATATTTTTCACACTCACACCTGGTGTTTTTGCTACCAACCGTGTCAAGTTTGCCCAAGAAATTTCACATTTATTAGCTAAATGCCACAACCCAGTTTCACCGTCTATTAATAGATCAAGACTAGCATTAACTAAATCAGGTACATAAGTAGGGGAAACAATAATATCTTGTGCTGCTAGAAATTCCTCTCCTGCACTGAGTTGACGCAGGGCAATAGTTACAAAGTTGTACTCATCCCAAGGACTTAAAAAGCCACTGGTGCGAATTACCAACGATGTAGGACAAGCCTGTAATACCCCCTTTTCTGCCAAAGCTTTACTACATCCATAGACATTTAAAGGAGAAATGGCATCAGTTTCTACATAAGGTTGAGTGATAGCAGCATTAAATACTAAATCTGAAGAACAAGTCACCAACGGTAAATTATGTTGAGCGCAAGCAGTAGCTAAAATTTACACTCCAACTGTATTTACATGCAGATGATTTCCTGGTTCGCGCTCTGCATCATCCACCCGCACATATCCCGCAGCATTGATAACAGCCCAAGGTTGTAACTCAGTCAGCACCATATCAACAGTCACAGGATGGGCAATATCCATCTCTTGCCGTGTGAGTAGATGGTAGGGAATTCCTCGGACTTTACACAACCGAGCAAAAGCCTTTCCCAGTGTGCCTCTAGCACCAATAATCACTAAGGGACGATGGAATGTAGAGGAGAGTATAGATTCTTCTGTCCATTTCTCATCTATTCCGCAACTGACTGGTGGGTAAACTAAATGCTCTGGACGATGCCACCAAGTAGGTATATCAAGCACTGGGTGATCTGGATTGCGTCCTGCGGCTAAATCACATATCATTTTAGCGATTGCTGTTTCTCTTGGTTGAGGAGAACGCAAGTCAAATACACCAGACTCGTAGTTACCTACCCAACGAGTTACCAAACTATTCCAATCATAACTACCCAAAAGCGCCTCAACTGTAATAGCACAGACATCTAGACCCTGTTCTCTTAATTCCTGCACCCCCACACCTCACAAAACCAGCGCAGTTACTCCTCATGGGTACAGTTGAGGTTAACTTCAGTCACACAACCAAGGGAATTCTATACCGTTCCCATGTGTCTTGTAGTAAGCTACGTGGACCTGTTCCACCCTCACCAAAAACTCGCACCGCCTCTATATCTGCATAGTGATTCTCTCCATTACCACGATGAGTCCAAGTGGGATATTTTTCTAAATGCTCATCCAAAAAGCGATCACTCGTTATGTAGTGATTAATCGCAATAATGTCCGGTGGGCAGAGATGTTGTAAAAAAACTCAAGTTCACTTTCACTAATCCCACAATAGCACAGATAACCCCAGATATGATGATTTGCGCTAACTCGACCGCATAATAAATCAAAAGTCAACCACTGACGCTCATTTTCAAACTCTGCTTGATAAGCTAACTTTGGTGTACTGTAGACCTTACCCAAATCTTCTGTTTGCAGGAGTTCGGCGTTAGGATTAACTTCTCGGATAGCCTGCATTGCCAAACACACACCCCGACATTCCCCGAACAAGGCCCGTCCAAAAGTTAACTGATCCTGTCCGTGAGGATACCAGTGACCATACAGGCCACTAAATCGAGCCGTTGTTAAAGGTTGATTGACAGGTGTGTAATACCTTACTCAAGGATAGCGTTGTGCGATCGCGCGGGTAAACTCAGCCAATTTCTCTGGAAATTCAGGGTCTACTCAACTGGTATAACGTGGGCCACTTCTGTGATGCACGAATCCCACAATCGGACGAATACCAAGTTATTGTAATTTCCCCAACGGGACATCGGCCCAAGACCAATCAGCATTTGTCAAGCCATTGGGTGCGATTCTTTACCAGAATACAGGATAACGAATTCCCTGTATACCCTGTGCAAATAATTCTAAGTCCTCTAAGTGCGTTCCATGACCATTGCATTCTAACTGATCAAAATACTCCTCACCCACTCGATTCACAGTACACTCCACACCACCCCATATTTCTAAATAAAGTTTTGATTGCTCAGTTTTGAGTTTCGAGTCGAAAATAGAAGTCATAATTTGTAACTTAAAACGATGTTTTCTGTCGAAAAATAGGTAAACACGAGAATGCAGAGACGTTATACATTGGTATCTACTTAGGTTAGAACCGTTGTCCCACAGCCATTTGACCCCTCTTGAATAGCTATGGTGTACACACGAAAGATTAAATTACTCCAAAATCTTCTTTTGTAGGGTGTGTGGTCGCATAGTGCAACGCACCATCCCAGATTCTCGGTGCGTTAGGACTAACGTCCATAACACACCCTACAAAAATGAAAGGTTTTTGGACTTGTGTATACACCTTAGCTTGAGGGGAACTTTTGCTTTAGCAGAAATGGGGTGGGGTTCTTCATGACTGAATAAAAATGTAAAGTTCCTCAAAACTCAAGCCTTCATAGGAATTTGTTTATACACAGAAAAAGCCTAACTTACACATTGATCCATGTTGTAATATTTATATGTCGCCAGCCTTCCTACAAAGTAGATCTCCGGTGTAGCATCTACCAAAGCCTTGTATTGCTTGTAAATTTCCTGATTTACTGGACGTGGTACAGGGTAATAAGGATCTCCTTCAGCTTTCGGAAATTTGTAAACGATGTTAGTTTTAGAGTGTTCCTGACCAGTTAAATATTTAAACTCTGTCACCCGTGTATACAAGTGTTGATTGGGATAGTTGATAACTGGTGCAGGTTCAAAGACTTGGGTATTATGGGTTTCATGGTAGAAATCAAGGGAGCGATAGGGTAACTTACCATAGTGGTAATCAAAGAACTCATCCACTGGCCCTGTATAAACTATTTCTTGACAAGGTATAGCTTTTTCAATTTCCCGATAATCAGTGTTAAGCATCACCTTAATATTGGGGTGATTTAACATATTCTCAAATAACCGCGTAAAACCATGCAGTGGCATCGCTTGGTAAGTATTAGTAAAATAGCGATCATCGCCGTTGTTGCGAGTAGGAATTCGGGGAATTACTGATTTATTAAGTTCTGATGGGTCGAGTCCCCATTGCTTGTGAGTGTAACCCCGGAAAAACTTTTCATATAATATAATACTCGTCCAACTTTGCTCACAACCACATCTTCTGATTTGAAGAAATCTTCGACCTCAAAAGAATTAAGATCCATGCCATAGAGTTTGTTAATAGTGTCAAGGTTAATAGGTATGCAGACTAATTGACCATCTACACTAGCAAGGACACGATGTTCGTAAGAACGCCACAGAGTAAAACGCGAGAGGTATTCAAAGATTTCACGAGAGTTGGTATGAAAAATGTGGAGTCCGTATTTGTGGACGAGAATACCATGCTCACTGTAATGATCATAGGTGTTACCATTGATGTGATTGCGCTTGTCTACAATCAGCACTTTCTTACCAGACTGAGTTGCTAAACTTTCAGCAATGACACTACCAGAAAAGCCAGCACCAACAATTAGGTAATCAAAAACAAAATCTCTAGTAATGATATTGGGTGCTTGTTTTCCAGTAATAGCAGCAAGATTATTTTTCTCCTCTCCATCACGCGTAGCTATAGCAGAGTCTATAAACTTCATTATTGAAGCCCAAGTCCGACCCCAAGAAATTTGCTCTAAAAAGGCATCTACTCGACTCAACCACCCTGATACTTTTGTATCCTGTTGCATTGCTTGTTCAGCTGCAGTGATGAAATCAGAAACCGTGTCTGCAATGTGTACCAATTTTGACTCTCCATAGGGACGTACCACATCCTGAATGCTGGTATATACAACAGGTTTACCAGATGCAAGATACTCAGGAGTTTTAGGTGGGCTAATAAAGCGCGTTGCTTCATTGCGGGCAAATGGTAACATTGCCAAATCCCATCCTGCCAAATATTCAGGTAGCTGTTGATAGGTTTGAGCACCGAGACAATGGATATTCTCGGACTGTGGTAGCATTGCTGGATCAATTTTGACAACTCGGCCAACTATGACGAAATGCCAGTCAGGACGTGCATTGGCAATACCTTGCAGCAGTTCAATATCCATCCGTTCATCAATTACACCAAAGAAACCCAGACAGGGATGGGGAATATCTGCTTGATCTACTGGTTCTGACCTCTCCCCTAACCCCTCTCCTTGCAGGAGAGGGGAACTGAAACTTTTCTCCTCCTTCCCTGGAGTTGGGGGGTTAGGTTTCTTGCTTGTCCAAAGTGGGCTATATCTACAACTGCTGGGAAATGCATAGAGATTTGGGTGCTGGTTAACTTTACTTTCGTAAAGGCTTTGTCCCCCTGTAAATACTAAGTCTGCACCGCGAAATAGTTCAGCTTCGTAATTCTTTAAAGTTAGTGGCGCTCCGTGAAATCCAGATAACTCATCCATGCAATCATATATTACAGCCTGGGGTTGTAAATGGCGTGTAAATGCTATCGCCATTGGTGTGTAGTACCAACAAATATACTTGCGGATGTTATGCTCTGTAAAAAACCATCAATCAGAATTTGTAAATTTGTGTTGATAGATTCCTCAGTTAAACCTTCTGGTAGATGGGGAACAACAAAAACCACCCCACTGGTATCTTGGCTAATATCCAACCGTAGCAAATCTTCCTGGTTAAAAATTGGTTCTTCAATAAAAAAGACCCGCTTTCCTTTAGCACAGCGACTAAGAAGATCTTGAGGTCTTTGATCAAAAAAATGCCAACGCAAATGAGATAGACAGACAATATCAGCCGTATCTGTTAATGATTCTTTTGGTTGAAGATATTTATTTGATGAAGATAAATTTAATGATGATGCACCTACTGATTGCGATTTACCTATATCAAATTGCTTTGTATCACTCAGCTTTGAAGACGCAATAGGACTAGCACCGTCATTTTTTTTGATTTTTTTCATTTGCCATATATTTTCATTCTTTTACAAATAGGGCTAATAAATTGTTAATAAATAATTAGTGATTTACCTCATTTGCCATTATTTATTTTTATTTCTCAGATTGAAAAAAATAATAAATGAGTTTTAAATCTTAAAGTTAGCTTTTTATTCCGTATAAATTACAATCTAAATCATAGGTGTAAAGTCTTCCTCTACCTAAGAGAATAAATATATAGATACTCATAAATATGCCTCCAGACTTATTTTGATTGAGACATACAGCATTTTTCATTCATGTATTTAGACTATATTCTTTATTCCTCTCTGTGCCTCTGGGCGAATATGTAGGGGAGGGATCTTTAATCCACTGTTCAAAATTTCCTTGCCAAGCGACTTCTTCGGGTTTACCAAAGCGTGATAGGGGAATTTCCGATAAAATCCGTTGTTTCACTTTCTCGGAAATGGGGTTAAGCATATCAGTTTCAATGAATCCCGGTGCTACTAAATTTACCCGCACTCCATACATGGCTGCTTCTCTGGCTAAGGATTTAGTTAAGCCTATTACCGCTGCTTTGGATGGTGCATAATTAGTTTGACCGAGGTTGCCTTGTTCACCGGAAATTGAGGAAATACAAACTACTGAACCAGAAGGGCAATGGTACATGATGGCGCTCATCATTCTTGACGAACAGACCATATTCACCGCATAACCGTTTACTGTGTCAGGAATCCCGATTTTGAAAGCTGCTTCACAGGGTAATGACTGTCCGTGTCGGGTTCTGAGTACATTACCAAACCAAAAATATACAAGTCTAAAGCATCCCCCGAAGTTCCCGCTTTTTCTAAAGCTGTACCCATTGTGATCGCTCTTGAAAGTTTCTTTTCTCAAATACCGATGTCCCCCGGACCTGTACAACCACGACAAGCTTCTAGTAAGTAACAAGTAGCGCAGATGGGGTTTTCTGTCACCCACCATTAAACCCCAAAAACCAGGAATATATCAAATCTAAGTTTTGCCCCACCCAGCCATTGTCAACTTATTTGGATTAGAACGCATCCTCAAATATAAAAAAGGAAGAATAAGCGATCGCTGTTTGGAATTCATCAAACTCCAAAATTATATTCTTGAGATTCTTCCTTCTCTTTCACCTCCTCTAAGTCTTATTGATTCTTTCCCTTTAGAAATTCCCACCACATGTGCAGCACTTAAAGAAATAGAATCTAAATTCTATAGCTTAATTTGCGCTTACGTAGCTGCCTATTGGTGGTTTTGGGAGATACAAAGCAACCTAGCTTTAGGCGATTTAACCACAGGTTATATTGTCATACCAGTAGTAAAAAACTAGACAAAGGTACCCAACGACTTTTTCAGAATACAGGGATCTGTAGATTTTATTGATGGGGAAATTGTGCCATAAAATTGCGATCAATACAGTCTTTCCAGCACCACCATAACTTATGAGATCGTAAGGTTAAAATACCTCTATTGGCTAATGCACGTCCGTCTCCTGTACCAATTAAGCTTAAATAAGCTGTTTGGGGTTTGTATGGTTTCAGAGATTCACGTAAAATCATCCTTCGTAAATTTCCATACAGCGGGGTGCCTTGACGCACCGCAAATACACCAGCTTTCGGTAATTGATAATTAATCATCTTGGCAATATCACCTGCTGCAAAAATATGAGGATGCGTCACAGATTGCAAATTATCATTTACTAAAATAAAACCTTGGTCATCAGTACCAATTCCCGCAGCTTTCAACCAACTTGCTGCTGAAGCTTGTGTCACCCAAAACACTTGATCACAAGTTACCATTAAGCCAGATTCACATTTAATTGTCAGCCGTTTATTTATTAGCTTTACAACCTCACATACCCTTTCACCTAAATGCAATTTAACATCTTTATTAATTAAAATATCCCGCATAATTCGTCGCACCGATTGGTGATGAGTTGGGATTAATTCTTTACTGCTTTGAAATAAATGAATTTCCGATTTTCTCACACTGGCAAGCATTGATAATGCCAATTCCACACCACCAGCACCACCACCAACAATGGCAATATTTAGAGCTTTTTGAGGATTTTTAACCGCATTTTCCTGTAATTTATACCAATGTTCTAAAAATTGCGCAACAGGTTTTGCAGCAATTGTATATTCTGCTGCACCTGGTACAGAGAATTTTGTAGGTGTACTGCCAATATCAATAGACAATATATCAAAATCTACCGCAGGTTGGTTAGCACAAAGCACTTTATTATTTTTTAAATCCAGTCCAATTACATGATCAAGACATAACTGAGCATGAGCAGAATTACTTAAACTTTGCAAATCTATATGGCATTGTGAATAACTATAAAATCCTGCAATATGTCCGGGTAACATTCCTGAATATGGCGTATATATATCTGGTGTAATTAAAGCTAATCTGACTCCAGATAAAGGTTTTTTACTAAAAAGTCTCAACACAAGGGCATGACTATGACCACCACCAATCAGCACTAGTTTTTTCAGCATTACACAATTTTGGATTATAAAGGACTTTCTGCATCAGCTTTGCAGTTTTTTATTTGTCACAATCATTATTCTTGCTGGCAACATCCCAATGAAAGTAAGAATTACGGGACTAATCTAAAAACTCGTTGAAGCTCTTTTTTCTTCGCGTTCTTTGCGTTCTTTGCAGTTTGTTTCTTTCATCTCATGCCTTGGATATTTTGTAAAATTATATAAAAATAAACTTACACACTTGGGTTGTTTATAAACACTAAATTAGTGTAATTAATTCATCCAAGCGTTGAAAATTGAAAAGTAAAACAAAATGACCAATACCTAGTGATAAATTACTAAGTTTACACAATGAGAATTTTAAAAAAGATTATTGTTATAAATGAGACTCCAATGATAGAAATCATTCGTTGGATGCTGGAAATTCAGGAGAAAATTAAACATAATCTACATAATAATTCGTATCAATATTACTTAATGAAAGTTATCAAAGGACTGGAAAGTTATCCAATAGAAACCAGTCTGTCGGCAATTAAGGCCTTGGAGCATCTTGTTGAAGTTAATCCACAATACCACTGGATAATTATGGATATGCTGACTAAGTTTGTGCGAAATACAACCACCAATCTATCCTCACAGGAAGTAACAGATAATTCCTCGGCAAACACG
Source organism: uncultured Trichormus sp. (assembly GCA_936914905.1). Lineage (GTDB taxonomy): Bacteria > Cyanobacteriota > Cyanobacteriia > Cyanobacteriales > Nostocaceae > Trichormus_B. The sequence continues at coordinate 9,171 of CAKZGI010000166.1, forward strand.
CGAGTAGTAATTCAAACAGCCATGACTGTAATTGTGAGAAGAGATACAAACCAAGATCCAGAAAATGAGCAGATTGACTTAAGTTATACAGACTTAAGGGGAATAAACTTACAAAATGCCAACCTAGAAAAAAGTAACCTTTATCAAGCGAATTTATCAAAGGCAAATCTTTCTCGTGCAAACCTAGAGGGTGCAATACTCAGTGCAGCAAATCTCTCTGGTGCAAATCTCAATTTTGTCAATCTCTCTGGTGCAATACTCAGTGCAGCAAATCTCTCTGGTGCAAATCTTTCTGGTGCTAATTTACATCGAGCTAATCTATATTTAGCTAGTTTACAGGATGCTATTTTGAATGATGCCATCCTTGATGGAGCGAATTTAAGGGAAGCTAAGTTGAACTTTTAAGAAATAAGGTTATAGGGTAGGAAAAACAGTTACTTTGATTCCTAGCGAGTGGTTTACTGGCAGTGTGAGAACTTTTAAGAAACAAAATATACCATGAATACTAAGGGGAAGGGGAAAAGGGAAAAATTTTCCCCCTTTCTTGTGAGAAAAGTTTAGATATCTAAATTTGAAGCTAAATGCTATACTAATGCTATACTATTTTTTTTAATCATCTCAGTAATAACTCATCATTGTGAAGCATCTTTCTGGTATGTCTGCTAAAAAGACAGATGCAACATTACATTGGTTGATCACCATCAACGTTATTGTTGCTCTGTCCTTAATACTGATTGTCTTCGCATCTACTAATATTGAGAAGTTATCACTTCAGCAGCGAATAGCTAACAAAAACCAAGTATTAACCAACACTGCCATAGTTTTTCTGGGTTTAGCTGTTGCACTTAATGCTTATTACGCAGCCAAGCGGAATCAAGTCATGCAAAGAAATGCCATTACAGCGGAGAAAACTCTGGCAATTGGCATTGAAAATACTAAACTCACCCAAGACAGACTAATTGCAGAACGATTTATTGGCTCTATTGCTCAGTTAGGACATGAAAAGGTAGAAACGCGCATAGGTGCTATTTATGCCTTGGAAAGAATTGCCCAGGATTTCCCTCAAGAACACTGGACAATTATGGAAATTCTCACTGCTTTTGTTCGTGAAAATGCACCTGTACAACCGGAGCGAAAGCCACAAAAACCAGAAGATATCATGGCTATTGATTTCGGTAAGAATCGTGACAGAGTGCGTCGTCAACAATCGGTAGATTATTCTCTCTCATGGGAATCTTTTAAACTTAGTACTGATATTCAAGCTGCTGTGACTGTCATCGGTAGACGCAATTTTCAACAGGACCGAGAAAATCAAAAACTGGATTTACGCAATACTGACATCAGACGAGTAGACTTAGCAGGAGCTAAACTACAAAGAGTGGATTTGCGCGGATCTGATTTGTGTGGTGCAGACTTGCGGGAAGTTGATTTAAGTGAAGCAGACTTGGATGGTGCAAAACTTATTGGTTCGATTCTTTATGAAGCCAACTTATTTAAAGCGAGTTTACGGGGAGTTAATTTGAATCGGGCAAATCTGAATCTCGCTAATTTATATGGAGTAAACCTACGTTCAGCTAATTTGTGTGGTGCAAGTTTGCGTTCAGCTAATTTACAAGCTGCTAACTTGTATAAAGCCAATTTGCAACAAGCAACTCTCAAAGCTGCTAATTTGTCTGGTGCTAAGTTATTTTTAGCTAACTTGCAAGGGGCGAAATTGGGTAAAACTAATTTAAGTTCAGCCGGCTTGACTGCGGCGAATTTGCAAGGTGCAAATCTCAATGGTGCGAATCTGCAAGGTGCAAATTTAAACGCTGCAAAATTACAGCAAACGGATATTTATTTTGCTAATCTCAGTGAGGCTAGTTTGACGGAAGCAGATTTACATAATGCTAATTTGATGGGAGCAAATCTTTCTCTAGCAACGCTTGATGAGGCTGATCTTTCCTGGGCAAATTTGATGGGGGCTAACTTATCAGGCGCTCATCTTTGTGATGTTAAACTGACTGGAGCGATTTTAACTGGGGCGAAAAACTTGGAATCTGAGCAGATAGTTATGGCGTTAGGTGATCGGACTACTCGTTTGCCTGATTATATCGAGGTGCCAGCCAGTTGGCTACAATCTGTTTAAATATCTAACTCAATCTCTAAAACATCCCTTCTTGCTACCTTGGGTGCATTCTACGTTTTTATTTAATTTTTATAATTTCGACTACATTAACCCTCGTATTTAAAATTATTCGGACTATATTTATTGTTATTAAATGTTCATATTAAACTCCCAACTAAGTTATTAACTCATGACTTAGCAATTGTCATGATTGCTTGTTTTTTAATTAGTAAATTCGTAATCAAAATAGCTTTTTATATTTGTCGATTCATAGTAATTATTAAGCCAAGGTGAATAACTGGCAATCTCAAAGGAGTTTCAACCTTTTGTCAAACCAAGGTTTGTTCAATTTAGGCTGTTCAAAACTATACTATTTTTAAGTATAAAAATCTGATGAAATTTGATATTACTAACAACTTTTCCGATCAGAAAGAACTCAATATTGCTGGTATTTCCACAGTTGATACATTTCAAACTCAGGCTGACAGTAGTGTAAGTTGGGGTAATCGTAGTACTTTAGCATCACAGGAAACCAGTGAGTCTGTTGTCACCACTAGTAGCTATAACTCCAACAATGGCTATGGCTTAGTCAATGCAGGATCAGCAGTCAGTAAAGCCACCGGAGATAGTCCTTATACAGATGCTCCTAAACTGGGTGGAAATAATTGGGGTGCCGATTTAATAAATGCTCCCACAGCGTGGGTATATGGATATACAGGCCAGGGCATTATTGTTGCCGTTTTAGATACTGGAGTTGACTACAACCATAATGATTTGAATGATAATATCTGGACAAATAATAAAGAAATTGCTGGTAATGGTATAGATGATGATGGCAATGGTTATATTGATGACTTTCAAGGTTGGAACTTTGATAGTAATACCAATAATGTTTTCGATGACAATGGTCATGGAACTCATCTTTCTGGAACTATTGCCGGAGAAAATAACGGTGATGGTGTGACTGGTATTGCCTATAATTCCAAAATTATGGCAGTAAAAGTTTTAGATCAAAGTGGTTCAGGTTCTTATGCAAATATCGCTAATGGTATCCGTTATGCCGTAGATAATGGCGCAAATGTGATTAACCTTAGCTTAGGAGGTAATTTTTCTAAAAAAACTCTCAAAACAGCTATTGAATATGCTGGTAGTAAAAGGGTAATTGTTGTTATGTCCGCAGGTAACGATGGCGACTCTACACCATCCTATCCGGCTCGTTATGCCAATGATTCAGGAATTGCTGTTGGGGCAGTAAATCAAAATAATCAACTGACTGATTTTTCCAACCGTTCTGGTTCTCAAGAAATCAAATATGTCACTGCTCCAGGTGAGGATATTTACTCCACACTGCCAGGTAATAAATATGGTAATTACACTGGTACTTCTATGGCTGCTCCCCATGTAGCTGGGGTAGTGGCGCTGATGCTTAGTGCTAACCCCAACCTGTCAGAAAGCCAAGTGCGCAACATGATCACAAGTACGGCTGAAAATGGGACAAACTCTCAAGAACCCAGTCAGCCTTCAAATCCAATGCCTTCTATACCCTATAACTTTCCGCCTCTAGATTCTTTCTTTCCTATCAATTGGATCAATATAGGTTCTCAATTTCCTTTTGATATAGGTTCACTATTTCCGCTAGGTTCTCAAACACAATCAGCTACGCAATTACCACCAATTGTTTTGTCTGTTGGTGATAATAGTTTAGAGTTGAAGTTTGGTAATGTTAGTACGGGAACTTCCACAACTACATACTTCACTTATAACAGTGAACATAAACACAGGTGGGCATTGCGTTATTTTGACAGCACTGGGGTTACATACACTTTTCTTAATGATGGGGATATTGAAGGGAAAGATTTGTTTAATAACTATTATCCCTAGTCTTTGTATTTAGCATCAATAGAAGGCATGGCTAATTTAAAGGATTGTACTTTGAGAGTAACTTATCTAAAAGCCTACGTTCATAAGTATTTAAATCTGGTGTTGAAGTTGTGAAATTTTCTACTTTCTCATAAATTACATCCGGCTCTGTTGTTTCGATATCTTCTTTAAGTTGGTCATATATTTACTGAAAACTAAATTCAGTTGCTAATACCTGCTCTACTGTCATGCTAGTGAGAGGGCTATAAATTTCCTCAATAAATACCAAGATATCAAAGCTGATCTCTTCTACTTTTTGATTTGACCAATTTGTTAAATTTCGAGACTGTTTTCAATACCAATGGATAAGCTTTCCTCCACTAATTCTTGGTATTTTTGATTGCGAATTGACACATTAGATAGTATGAATACAAGGATTATCACTATTACCTTGATGGCTCACTTCACTATGATTTCCGAGTAAGGATTCAGATGGTAGGGTATTGACAAGTGTGATAGGTGAGGCAAAATATAGCAAGCAGTTATGGAAAAGAACCTGCCACCAAAACTAGACAGAGAGATA
>CAKZGI010000167.1 GCA_936914905.1 uncultured Trichormus sp.
AATTTCACCAGGGTCAGGGGGCATCATCTACCAGTTCTCCATCTACCCTTCTGGTTTATAGATATTATTGGCACTCTTACACCTTATTTAATCTTTAATCCACTTTCCTTAGTACCGAAATTTTGTACTTAGTCGTGTATATTAGCTGTATATCTAACTTAATAGTAGTAATTTCTATTTAGCTCCAATAAATTCTAGTCAATTCTCCGACTAATTAGTTCCTATGTACTAAATACATCCGTTTTCTTGGGGTGTGAGAGTTGTGGGTGCCGAATGTCGGATTAAAAGAAACTTAGCTCACATTCAGCAACTACATAGATGTGGGTGCGTCAGTTTTAAAACTGAGTAATAGGCAATATTAAGATGTTACTGGTAGTGCTAGAAGTTTATCGTCAGCAACTATGGTTTTATGAAAATAAAAAACAGAGTATAGAAGACCGTATTGTCAGTTGAGACCAACCACATATTCGTCCGATAGTTCGTGGGAAAGGAGGAACCTCCTATTACGGCTTTTTTATTTCTTTTTATGCCCATTTTTCAAAATAACATCTTTTTTTAATTATTCGATTACTAAAATTTATGTGTATGATAGCTCTAGACAATAAAAACTTATCTTCTTTCCTGCCTGACTACCTACTCAATTCTCCTGTTCTTTTTTCAAGACTTTTTCAGCAAGCCCTAATTATTCGTCAAATTAATAGGAAGTTAGGCAACATAGATATGGAATTAGAGACCAGAATTAGAGGTTTAAATATAGAGGTGATAGAAGCTTTGGGAGAGGTAATATCTGATTTAGATACTGTAGAAGATTTGCAAAATTGGTTAGATAATTCAAGTAGTTAAATGATAATATCTGAATCTAAATCACAAAGGTTCCAACTTGCCAAAGTCATGGTTACAGGATGAATAAATCAGATATGATTATTATCAATGAACATCCTGTAATAAGTCCTTAAATCCTCGATATCCTGATTTAGAAAAATACAGAATTTAACCTTTCAAACAACAATGCTACCTTATCCAAATCTTTATCACCTGGTGAGAGTTCCACACCACTAGATAAATCAATACCGCTAGGGTGAATTTGATTTACCGCAGTCAAAATATTATCTGGTGTTAGTCCTCCGGCTAGAAACCAGGGACGAATGGAACTAAATGCCTGTAACACCTGCCAATCTAAAGTTTGACCTGTACCGCCTAATTGTTGAGGATGATATGCATCGAGTAATAAGGTATCTATATACTCAATATAGTTGGCTGTGGTTTGTAGGTGTTCCAGATTGCGAACTCTCAAGGCTTTAATAATTTCTATATGGGGTAGAGATTGACGCAATTTGTGGCAAAATTCTGGTGATTCATCTCCGTGTAACTGTACGCCAGTTAAATTAGATGAAATTACTATTTGCGTAATTTCAGAAATATTACTATTGGCGAAGACACCTATTCTATCAATTTTGTCAGGTATTTTGGCTATTGCTGCCTGAATTTGCTCTATGGTAACGTAGCGTAGTGAGGTAGGTACACAAATAAATCCTAGTGCTGTTGCACCAAGGGATGCGATCGCTATAGATTGCTGTGGTTGAGTGATGCCGCAAATTTTAACTCGCATTTAAGTCTGAGAAATTAAAAATAATCACAAAACTGTACTAAGTTAGATCAAAAACTTTTGCTTTGTCCTACAAAATTATAGAATTTTGTAGGCTTACATTCATTCTTTCATTGTAGGAGAATACATCTTGATATCATCTATCTTACTAGCCGCCGCTGCAACTGTTCCCGCAACACCTGTGTGGAGTCCTACAGTGGGAATTATTATCAGTGCCAGCTGTTTTGTTGTGCTTTTATTGAGTTTAGCAAGTAAAGCTCCCAAGGTTGGACCCCAACTCCCTATACTTCCCGTTAGTGTGGCAGGATTTATTGGTGCAATGGCTTTTGGTCATGTGATTGGTATTGGTATTGTTTTGGGGTTGACTAATATTGGTCGTTTATAAGTTCAATTTGATACTCTCTAGCTACAGATAGTAAAAATTTGGCGGTAAGTAAAGATCAAATTGCTTGCCGCTTTTTTATGACTGACGACTAAGGACTGAGGAGTGGTAAGTGGTGACTGGGAAGATGAGGGATATGAGGGAGATGGGGAGAAAATTATTTACCTTCCTTTTGAGAGAAGAATCACTTGGTTGAAGAGATAGAAGATAAATATGATTGTCTTTAGAGATGGAAATCAACTCCTATGTCATCAATATTATTAGCAGTCCAAGCTACTGTATTATTAGCAGTCCAAGCTACTGTTCCCAAGATTGTAACAACTTGGAACTGGACAATAACAGGAATTATCATTGGCAGCTGTCTATTAGTTCTTGTGCTTGCTGGTTGGTCAATTAGCTATCCTCATGTCGGTCGAAAGATGCCTTTACCTTTTCCAGCATTATTTAATAATCCTAGTGTTGCTACATTCTTAGCAGCGATGAGTTTTGGTCATATTATCGGTGTGGCTGCGGTTTTAGGTCTGACTAATTTGCGTGCTTTATAGGTTCAGTATTGGATTACAGGCCTGATGTCGGGGAAGAAAAGGATTGTAATAAATTGAGATTCGCCGCTATGGTGTATTAATTGTAATTAATTGTCTATTCTAGAAATATGACCTTCGCTAGTTTTTTTTTATAAACTGGCATTTTAAGGTGCGTAAGGTCTAAAAAATAGATAAATTAATCTAATGCAAAAAAATTGGCAAATTGGATCTTTATTTGGCATTCCGCTGTTTCTAGACCCTTTATGGTTTGTAGTTTTGGGGTTGGCAACTTTAAATTTTGGGGTGGCTTATCAACAGTGGGGAAATGTCACGGCTTGGAGTGCTGGACTGGTAATGGCACTGCTGTTATTTACTTCTGTGCTGTTACATGAGTTGGGTCACAGCTTGGTGGCACAGTCACAAGGGATTAAAGTTAACTCTATTACGCTGTTTTTCTTTGGTGGGATTACTGCAATAGAGGAGGAATCAAAAACACCTGGTAAAGCTTTTCAAGTGGCGATAGCAGGTCCTTTGGTAAGTATAGTCCTATTTTTGCTGGTACGTCTAGTTTCTAATGTCATTCCTGACACCACTCTACTAAGTTTTATAGTCAGGGATTTAGCAAGAATTAACTTGATTGTGGCTTTATTTAACTTGATTCCTGGCTTACCTCTGGATGGGGGACAGGTGTTAAAAGCAGCACTATGGAAACTTACAGGCGATCACTTTCAAGCAGTACATTGGGCAGCTCGGTCTGGACAGATTTTAGGTTATAGTGCGATCGCTATAGGATTTGCTTTAGATTTCTTTACCAGGGAATTGGTAACAGGTCTGTGGATCGTGTTATTAGGTTGGTTCGGGATTCGCAATGCTAACAGCTACGACCGTGTAACCACATTACAAGAAACTCTACTCAAGCTAGTAGCTAGTGATGCTATGACTCGTGATTTTCGCGTAGTGGATACAGACCAAACATTGCGGGAATTTGCTGACTTATATCTTTTAGAATCATCTTCCCCTCATGTTTACTTTGCTGCTGCTGATGGACGTTACCGAGGTTTAGTAAAAGTCGATGATTTGCGAATAACCGAAAGAAGTCAGTGGGAAACCCAAACTCTACAAAGCATTGTCCATCCCCTCACAACAATACCCACAGTTAGTGAATCTACTTCCTTAGCAGAGGTCATTAACAAACTAGAAAACGAACAGCTACCTCAAATTACGGTACTTTCTCCTGCAGGTGCTGTAGCTGGTGTGATTGATAGGGGAGATACTGTCAAATGTTTAGCACAAAAGTTAAATTTGCGAATTACCGATGCTGAAATCAAGCAAATTAAAGAAGAAGGTAGTTTTCCCCCAGGGTTACAACTAGGAATAATAGCGAAGTCTGTTTAGAAGGGCTGGCAACGGTTTAGAGTGTGGGATATAAAACAAAAAACCTCAGCTGTATAGTTGAGGTAGTTGGGAGAAGATCAAATGTCAATAAAAGATAGAAAACCGATGTCAGTATTTATTAACTAGTACCCAAAACCATCAGAACTCTAGCGATGACATATTGTGCAGTAACTAGACCGCTTTGTTGAGATGGACGGACATATTACCTCTAGGTTTCAATTGCTCAGTCCTTGAGTATACCGCTCTCTTGGATTAAGAGATAGGCATTAGTCAACTTATGTAAATAAGTTTAACGACTTCTTTACAGAAGTTAACAGACGTAAAATACTGGCACTAACTCTTGACAAAAGTCGATTCCAGAACATTTATGGGAGCTTGAGAAAGTTCTTGAGAGTGGTTAAACTTGACCTGAGATAATTTGCAGGCTTCGACATTGACGGTAAATTGTTCATTTTCAAAATGCCAGGGTTGAACTTTTACCAGACCGTCACAAAGTTCCATAATGTCATAACGCTCTCCATGAGGACTCAGACTAATTTCTAGCCACCGTTCATTAGCGGGGAGTTCTTGCTAACAGAGAATCCAAGACAAGCGATCACACCATTGTATAAAACCATAAGCTGCGTCTACCTGATCTTGAGCTATTCCTAATTCTTCCTGCAAATGTTGTTGGTGATTGAGTTGTTCATCTAAAAAGATATCCTGTTCTGCCAGTCGCGCACGAGCCGGTTCATGTATACGGCTAATGTGCTTAGAAATTAATAAAGCTACCCACCTACCACAGTAAAGAGCATTTTCTGCCAAATTAGCTACTTTGGAGACATCTATCATTTGTATTAAGCATGAAATCCATTGGGGCACCTGTGTCAGTTAAATTGTCTTCCTCCCACTCTTTTTCTAAATGATCATGATCGGAAATAGCAGCCAAGGTTTCATACAATCTAGCGGGAGTTGTCCTGCTAATTGAGCCGCAAGCAAAGCATGAGCACGATAGTAAATGATTTCCCAACCATTTTTTGTTGGATTGATAATCATAGTAATTGGTAATTTGTAATTCGTAATTAATAAACTTAAATAAGGGTGCAAAAATCCACCCTAAGTAATATAAAACTGTAGATAAATTACAACTTACTAATTATTGAGTTCGAGATTCTAAAGGATTGGCAACGTAATTAAATGTTGGTTCAGAATTCCAAGGTCCACGCTGTTCTTGGTCAGTTCCGTTTGTTGATAAATTGTAATAAAGAGAGACAGTTTCATCTGGTTGAATATTGCCAAATAAAGGATCAGTTAACTTACCCAAGGAATCCAGAGCTTTCATAAACATTTGGGTATGAGAAACTTCTCGCGTTAAAAGATGGAGTAAAGTATTTTTAGTTCCCTGATCTGTTCCTAGTTTAATTAACTCCTCATAGGTTTGACGAGCGCTACCTTCTGCGGCAATGTTAGCGCGTAAATCACGGACTACATCACCACCTTCATTCAAGTAACTTGCAGTCCAAGCTTGACCTTGACTATTAAGAAAGTGGGGTCCAATTCCTCGCAGTGCAAAAAGAGTACTTTTGTAAGCTTCGGTTTGGTCGGTATTTTTTGTGTGAGCTTCGATGAGTTTACCAACCATTTCCAAATGACCAAATTCTTCAATAGCAATGTCTTGGAGCATATCCCGAATACCAGGATTTTCGATATGAAAAGATTGTACCCAATATTGTAAAGCTGCTGTCAGTTCTCCTGTTGCACCGCCAAATTGCTCTAGAAGTAATTGAGCAAAATGAGGGTTAGATTCATCAACTTTGACAAAATGAATTGGTTCTTTTTTGTGGAAAAACATACAATTAATTCAGGTGTTAAACTTCAAATTTTAAGATTTAGGCTCAATTTAGGCTCTACTACTTCTTTGAAATAAAGTCCACAGATAAATGGCAATTACTGCACCAAGTATTGCAACCAATAGTCCAGGAATACTTAAAGTAGCAGCCGTAAATTGTAGAGTACCTGTGCGGAGTAGTGTAAATAAAGTTCCACCAATACAAGCACCAATAATACCTAAAATTATTGTGGAAACAATGCCGCCACCTTGATGACCTGGATAAATAGCTTTAGCAAGCGCACCAGCTAATAGTCCTAAAATTAGCCAAGCAATAATATTGATCATTGCTTATTACCTCTAAAGGTTTTATTTATATCAACTTTATCAATGATAAAAGATGGTTATTTATATCATTTGATAGAATCTTGTAAACCAAGAGGTGGAGATAATTGATATTTTTTTATTTCTTGAAAATATAATATATTTTCAAAAATTGAAAGAAGTTCAGAAGCCATACTCCTGAATTCCTGAATTATTTTTGATAACCCCAACTTCTTCAAGAAGTTGGGGTTATTACCATGATCAATTTTTACGAATTACATAAGCTTGATGTTTCCAATTACCATACTTAAATTTAAATTGGGAGCATCCCAAATGTGTAAGTCTATTGTCATGCTGTAGCTTGCTTCACGCAGTGTCCCGAAGGGATACACTTCATTCCGTTCCGCATAGCTTACGCGACGCTTCGCTAACAGAATGACAATTTACGATATTTTTGCAAAATTGGGATGCTCCCCTTAAATTGCACGAGAGAATTTTCTTTCTCTAGTTCTGGTATGAGTATCGAAATTAACTGCAATATTTCTGACCAGTAATCTACCAATATCTGTAATTTCGATTTGGTTGGTAAATAAATTTACCAGTCCATCAGCTTCTAGGGGTTTTAACTCTTCTAGTTCCTGAGAGAAATATTCATCAAAATTGATGTGATATTTATGTTCAATGTCTGACTTATGTAGCTGAAAGTGAGACATGATTGACATAACAACATCCCTTCTGATGATATCATCTTGGGTTAATTTAATGCCTTTACTGGTAGGAATAACACCTGCTGATACCGCCTGATAATAGTCCTTTAAACCCTTATGGTTCTGAGCATAAGCATCTTCTAGCATACTGATAGATGTAGAACCAAACCCAAAAAGTTCTGTTTCTGCGTGGGTAGTATAGCCTTGGAAGTTGCGTTTTAGAGTACCATTACGTTGAGCGATCGCTAATTCATTATTAGTTTTTGCAAAATGATCCATGCCAATAAACAAATACTTATTATTTGTCAATTCCTCAATGGTCATCTTCAGAATATCTAACTTTTCCTGTGCTGCGGGTAATGTATCTTGGGAAATCCTCTTCTGCACAGGTTTCATCCAAGGTACATAAGCAAAATTAAACACCACAATTCGATCAGGGTCTAGAGTGATTGTCTTTTTTACTGTTTCCTGAAAAGTATGCAGAGTTTGGTATGGCAAACCATAAATTAAGTCTACATTGACACTCGTAAAATCAGCCTCCTTAATCCAACCCATCGTATCAAACAGCATTTTTTCCGGTTGGATACGGTTTACCGCTGCTTGTACTTCCGGGTTAAAGTCTTGGATACCAAAACTAATCCGATTAAAGCCAATATCTCTCAGAAACTGAATGTATTCCTTATTGACATAACAGGGGTTAATTTCAATTGAAACCTCTGCTGATGAATCAATAGTGAAACAACGATTAATCTTATTCCACAAGAATTCAACTTGGTCTAGTTCCAAATAATTAGGTGTTCCACCACCCCAATGTACCTGAAGCACCTTTCTACTTGTGTCAATCAACTCTGTAGTTTTGTGAATTTCTTGTACCAAATTTTGTAGATATGGTTTGGCAATATTCTTGTTATTAGAAATGACCGTATTACAGCCACAGAAATAACAAGCGGTCTGACAAAATGGAATATGGAAATACAAAGATAGGGGAGTTTGACGTTCATTAGAAGCAGCAATAGAGGCTTGGAAATCTACTGCGGTGAACGTTTCAGTTAACTCTGTAGCTGGTGGGTAGCTGGTGTATCTGGGTGCGCGGGTATCATACTTTTTAATCAGATCTAGATCAAATTTCACACCTGGTAGTAGAAAGACCATTAGAACCTCCGAGAGACTTTTAGTTTACTGCTAGTGATTGTAGGAATTGTAATTTTCGAATTGGGAGTAATTACGCTAATCTTTCCCAACCAATTGTTGTAAAACTGGCAATCTTTTATTACTAATTGCCAATATATTTGTATGCTTCAGCTTCAAATACTGAAACTAACTAGCTAGGACTTACTTCCAGAAACCCAGTGTTGATTAAAAATACTATATCAAACTAGGTCATTATATGTAGCTCAACCTAAAGCTTGAATTAAAATACTTTCTAATTCTTTAATTATCTCCATATTCAGGCAGAAAGCATCATTAGCTTCGGCGACAATTTTATCAGCAGTGATATCATCAATAGGGACGGTATCTAATGCTTGACGATATCTGTTTTTGAATTCCTCCTTATCGGGAATTTGCTCAAAGTTGTAAAAGGAAGTTCCTTCATATCCAGACAGTTTTAAGGCTGACTGAGCAATATTTCGTAGCATTTGTCCACGAGAAATATCACCCATATAACGAGTATAGGCATGACCTAATAACAAAGCAGGTTCATGAGCATATATTTCATAAATACGTGCAATGTAATTTTGAGTAGCGGTTAATGGACTGATGACCTGCGGCCATAGATTCCCATGATAAAACATCATATCTTTTTCTAGAGATGCTTGACGATTTAGTTCAGGAAAATACATTAAACTAATTACAGGATGTTGTTTATTCTTATCAATTTCTGTTTCTAGTTCACTGTAAACAAAATACAGATTACTTAAAAACTTAATGAAGTATTCTCTATCTACAACTCCTTGGACAAAACATTTCATTAAGCCGATATTTTCTGCATCTCTATGAGCTTGTTGAGTACCAGAACGCAGCTTGATGGCTAAATTATTACTCATTATTACTTCCTTCATGTTCACATGCAAATTTGCTCAGTAGTCATCGACTTGTTTATCAGTTCACCATCGATGTCAACGTTACACAATTGCTATTTTAGAGATGTGTTTTTGCTGCACGAATCTATCCAGCAAGCACCAATGCTGATATAGATATTGGTTGATTTTTCTTGCTACTAAAATTTATTTAACTATTAATCTTCTTATAAATATAAAGATATTCATATTTCTTTAGACTTGCATGAGTAAATCTGTAAATCTTTAAATCTTGTAAATCCTGATATGGCTTACGCCACGCTACACTATCAGACAATATTTGTATTGCGTTTAACTAGACTAGCGACTACTGTAGCTAATTCTGCTGGTTCAACAGGTTTAGGTAAATGTAGCTGAAAACCTGCGTGTATAGATCGTATTCGGTCTTCTACTCCAGCAGAAGCTGTTAATGCGACTGCTGGGATATTTCCACCTTTTTCTGGAGGTAGAAATCGCACTTTGCGGATTAAAGAGTAACCATCTTCTTCTGGCATTCCAATATCACTAAGTAAAACATCAGGTTTCCACTGAGTAAGCATCTGCAATGACTCTGAGGCTGATGCCACTACTGTAACTTCTGCTTGTGTAACTTCTGCTTGGCATTCTTCCAGTACGGTCCTAATAAATTGACGGGTATCAGCTTCGTCATCTACAACTAACACGCGTATACCTGGGAGTTGAGGCAGAGAGATGGAAGAATCCAGAGAAACAGAGATAGATTTTTCTGCTCCTTCCCGATACTTTTGATCCTCTACATTTCTGCTTTCTTCTAGAAGTGGCAGCCTGACTGTAAATGTTGCTCCTTGGTTCTTACCTGAACTTTCTACATCGACAGTACCACCATGTAATTCTACTAAATGACGCACGAGTGCTAATCCTAGTCCTAGTCGACCATGAGACCTAATGCTGGAACTATCAGCTTGACTAAACCGATCAAAGACGTAAGGGGGAAAATCAGGAGTAATATTAATTCCATTGTCAATTACTTGAATCTGAGTATATTTCCTGAATGGTGGTTGTTGATGCTCACGGCAACCGCAGCTGACATGATTTTTTGGTTCTGGGTTGCTGATAGTAATCTGGTCTAGCCTGATTTCTACATTACCACCTTGGGGTGTGAACTTGATGGCATTGGTTAACAAATTCTAGATGACTTGTTTTAAGTGATCGCAATCACCGGAAATAATCACAGAAGAGGTAAAGGGGAAAACAGCCTCTGTCCCCTCTATTTCCGCCAACGTAGCGGGAGAATATGGGTATTGCAAATTGATAGAAGAACGATAAAATAACCCTCGACTACTTGCACTGAGAATAATCATCAAGCCATATCCCAATCATCCCCAAACCTTACCATTGTTGCACGACAGAGCAGAAAATGAACTAGATGAGCAAGTGCGGGAGTGTGCAAAAAATAAATTAGCAGAATTAAACAGTTAAAATAATAAAAAAATACACCGCCATGAATACATCTGTCAAAACAATCAAGGTCTACTATGAAATTGTAGACCTTGATTGCTGCTGGTACTACTCCCCAAAGTCTGATTAACTTCCACTCTTAATAGAAGTTAATAAGTATCCACCAACATCAGCAAAAGGAAGAATGAGCAAGTAGATATATCGAAAGTTAAGTGCCATACTTGTAACAGTAAATTCAATCTACTTTAAAACTATGAAATTTACAAATTTAAAATTTACCATTGTTTTCATTTTAGCCAGTTGCGTCTTTTCCCAAGCTGGTTATACCAAAGATACCACAGCGAAAACACCTGAATTAACTCAAGAAGCTACAAGATTACGTCAACAGGGTGCAACAGGATTACAAACTCTTCTCAAATCCCATATTAACGATATAACATCACCACAAATCAAAACAGCTTTAGACTAATTATGTCAACCACAAGACTGTTATGCATCTAATTTGTATTGGTACACAGATTTAGAAGAAGCTGAAGCTGCTGCTAAAACTAGTGGTAAACCAATTCTTTCTCTGCAGTTGTTAGGTAGATTAGATACAGAGCTCAGTTGTAGTAATAGCCAATTTTTCAGAGTCGCATTATATCCAAATTCAGAAATTTCTCAAGAGTTGATAGAAAACTTTATTTTACATTGGCAAACAGTACGACCACTTCGCAAAGTAACAATTGATTTTGGTGACGGACGCAAATTAGAAATAACAATCACAGGAAATAGTATTCATTATATTTTAGATAGTTCTGGTGGTCCTATTGATCCCATTCCTGGACTGTATGGACTGAAAGCTTTTCTTAAACAACTCAAGCAAGCAGAAGTAATAGCAGCAGTATTGAGTAACCGTAGTGGTACAGAATACGAAAATTTTTTATAAAAAAATCATCTTCGTTAGCTTGATATAATTCAAAATCAATGGAGAGCAAATTTATCAAAATTATGTATTCAGTCTCGACCTCAGTTGGTAGAACGTGCAAACAATTCTACTTCACCTCCTAGCGCAATTGATAATAGTGGTATTGTTGAAAATTTGGCATCAATAAGCCGCTAAAAATGTATGCTTTTGCTAAGGTATTTCAGGTGAGGATTGTAAAGTATCAACTCGTATCGAGATCCCCCTAAATCCCCCTTAAAAAATGGGACTTAAACTCCAGTTCCCCCCTTAAGAAGCGGGACTAGGTGGGTCTAAATATTTTAGATACATGACAAATGACTTTTCAAAAATCTTCTCAGATGATTTTGTACAATTTACTTTCAATAATTTAACTGATGACTACTAATAACTATTTATGCTTAGATAATTTTACAAGCATAAAATAGCCAAAGGAGTATCATGGTTAAGTCTTTGGAAACTCCCCCAGTTGAGTTATTGAAACCAGGTGTCAAAGCACCTGTTCAAGAAACATTATTAACACCCCGGTTTTATACCACGGATTTTAATGCTGTGGCGAAAATGGATATTTCTGCTCATGAAGCAGAAATTAGGGCTGTAGTTGATGAACTCAAGGCTGATTATAACCGCCATCACTTCGTCCGTGATGATGAATTTAAACAGTCTTGGAATCATATTCAGGGTGAGAAACGGCTGGCTTTTATTGACTTTTTAGAACGTTCTTGTACTTCGGAGTTTTCTGGGTTTTTACTGTTTAAAGAGTTATCCCGTCGTATCAAAGATAGTAACCCTTTATTGTCTGAAGCGTTTGAATATCTAGCAAGAGATGAAGCACGTCATGCGGGTTTTTTGAATAAGTCAATGGCAGATTTTAATCTTTCCCTTGACTTAAGTTATCTCACGAAAAACCGTACCTATACTTTCTTTCCTCCAGACTGGGTAATTTACACAGTTTACCTATCAGAGAAAATCGGCTACTGGCGTTATATTTTAGTATATCGCCACATGGCAGAAAATCCAGAATTCCAGTTTTATCCCCTATTTAGAAAGTTTGAAAGCTGGTGTCAGGATGAAAATAGACACGGGGATTTCTTCAAGGCTTTGTTACGTTCTCAACCCCAGTTATGGAATAATTGGAAAGCGCGTTTATGGGTGAGGTTCTTTTTATTGACTGTGTTTGTTACCCATACAATGACAGTTTTTGAACGGGCGAATTTCTATGAAATCTTGGGAATTCATCCCCGTAAATACAATAATCAGGTAATTACAGAAACCAACAAAACCGCAGCGAGGGCTTTTCCCACTATCTTAAATACAGATCACCCCTACTTTTTCTGGTATTTAGAACAGTGTGCAATTAATAATCAGAAATTAATTGCACTGAATAACAGCAAAAAATGGGGAATAGTGAAGTTATTCCAAAAAATACCTTTGATGAAAAACATCTTGTGGTATATGTTAAAACTTTACCTAATTAAACCCATCAACGCGGAAAAAGCTCGTGAGACTGTTTGTTAACTAAGTAAGAATTCAGGAGTCAGAATATTTGAGAAATTGGTTAATTATCAAATAGGTATTTTTGGTGTTAGCCTGAAAAAGCTGAATACTTACGTTAACTAATAACTACAGCGGGAGTCAGGAGTTAGGAGTGAAACTCTCTTAGTCTCTAGGTTTCAATTTAGATTCTGTACCTCCTCGATCTGCAATCTGCTGTAAGTAGGTGGGTGTTAAAAATTGTCGTTATGACAAGGCAATAGGCAATAGGGAAGAGGTTTTGGTCAATTTTACTTTTCGTTACATACTACTCTCCAAGAAGCCCCTGCGTGTCTAAAGTTTTTTGTGCCTTCCTATTTACAGCCTACAAATCTTTCTGGGGAATCTATTCGTGAAACTCTATCATCAATATCATTAATTGTATAGTTTCTACAGCTAAATGTTACGCTCAGAATGACAGTTTGCGATGTTTTTGCAAAGTTGGGATGCTCCCTATTAATTTGCGAAAATTTGATATATCAAAAAGATAAAATAGAGCCGGAAAATCGATAAAAGCACAAAAAGACTGAAAAATATTTTATTAATCAATAATGCTAAGAACTTGAACAGGTGCAGAAAGAATTACAAACTTTAATCAATAAATCTAAACTTCTGTCATTACAAATCTGAACCTACCTGAAAATTAACCAACATGAAAACATCTACCTACATCTATAATTAGTACAGTACGGAGTAAATAAACCAACCATTCTAAATCTCTGAAAAGATCACGCCGTATACATTTCGAACTTTGTTGGCGCAGCCTGCTGGAAGCACTATTTTGTTAGCGTAGTTCTTCTGAAAGAAGCATTTTGAATTCACGGCGGTACTAGCTCCATGAAATTATATCAAAAATTTCTTCATCAGTGTAGACTCTTCCATTCTTTTACATCAAATAAGAACGCAATGTGTGGAAGTTGTGGGTAAATATATAGTCCTCAATCGCTTTACCAAATCAACTATCAGCAGATATACTAATTTCTGAAAGTGCTGCTTTCATTTCTGGGATAATGGTAATGGTTAGGATATCTTGCATATTTCATCAGCGAGCTACATAATAGACCTGTCAGGAAAATTAACTTCGTGTCAAAAAATGCTAGAAGGGAATTTTGACCGTCTACCAAAAGGAAAAATCCACTTAAT
>CAKZGI010000168.1 GCA_936914905.1 uncultured Trichormus sp.
TTCTCCATCTACCCTTCTGGTGTATAGATATTATTGGCACTCTTACACCTTATTTCATCCACTTTCCTTACTAATATGCCAGTATGACAGCTCCATAAGTCCTGTTTATATTGAAGAATATTGTCTAACTTTTATCCCCTTGTAGGGATTATTAGTTGAGAAATATTATCTATGGTTATAAGCTATGACCTCGATATGGTTTCAGTCCTCTTATACGGATTATTGATTGAGAAACCCTATCATCTAAAACCGAGTGTACGAACACACTCTAGACAGGATTGTGACCGACCTCTCAAAAACCTCATTTCAAGCTATGATTTAGGCGACGGTACGCTATCGGGTCATCTGCCAACTGAAACTAATAAAATGTTGAAACTATTCAAAATTATCTAGGTTATGGCAATTTGGTAGATCCCTGGGGTTTTTGACCCCGCTCTAGGTCCACTAAAAATCATACTTTTATTAGCGTAAAATTTAGTACGTTACCTGTCAAGAGCAATTAGGTTAAAATAATCAAGCAACAACTCACATTTTTGTATAGTTGCTAACTGAGGTGGGATTGGTAGGTATTGGGTATAAGGATGGGTAATCATAGACTAAAGCTGATTTTAACTCCTAGTTAATTCCATTTAAAGTAAGCATTCAGCTAATGCCTAACGGCACGCTACGTCAACAGCCATCAGCAGTCCAGTATTTCAGGCTAATATTAAAAATACCTATTTGATAATTAACCCATTCCTCAAACATTCTAAATCCTGACTCCTAACTCCTGAATTCTGTTGTTAATTTTTCTGGAACTCAACCTTCTTTCCCCTCTCTCACTCCTCTCTTCTCTTTGGTACGCAACGCTACCGCACTAAGTACAACTATGGCCGCACGGCTTTACGAGACCCTAAGCGAACACTGTCACTTTCTTCCAGCATAGAACATCTTGGAATAGGCTGCTTCCAGTCCCATGTATGATGTAGTCATTGGTTAGAGATAAAAGCCGTGACTACTTACAAAATCGAGTTTAAAGAAGAAATTTTAGGAATTGATTTTGGCGAACCTGCCCAAAATGACCAACTTGTTAAGGATACTGCCGCAGGGTTGGGAGAAATGGCGCAGTTGGGAGAACTGCTTGGGGGTAAATTGTTTAGGATTAATGGGCCTGTATCTATCCCTGTGGCTTTTGTGTTGGCACATCAATTAGCACATATTGACATATTTAGAGATCAGTTTTTTCGACCCAAAAGTGGGTTATGTGTGATTTCTATCACACATAACCCTGCTTATAAACTGCGAGAATTAATTGATTGATATCTGATTGATCAAACAGATAGTTACAGCTCCTAATAAGTCCTATGGCAACGTATCACCTTAATATAGAAAGCAATGTTTTAAAAGTTAGGTTTGGGAAACCTACTAATGGCGATCAAGTAATTAAGGATGCAGTGGTAGGTTTAGAGAAGATGGTGGTATTGGGTGGACTGTCCGGAGGAAAATTTTTAAAAATTGATGGGCCAGCATCTGTTGATGGGCTAGCATCTGTAGCAGTTTATCTGATTGCACATAATATATCTCAGTTGTATGCTGCGCTCGCTATTTTTGATTCCAAGATTGATAGACCAGGATACAAGACCTTAATAATAGCGGTTTCCCAGATTCCAGCATACAAGACAGGCAAACTTATTGAAACGGATGAACCACACAAGAATAAGCCCATTATTAATGTTGTACTTTGTGGTCACTCACAGTCTGGTAAATTATGTCTGCGTGAAGGTTCAAAGCAAGCTATATTCAGTATTGAAGGCGCACCCTATCCTGATATGATTACGGCTTGTCCTAATGGTGAAAACGCCTGGTTTTCTGACTCTGTAAGGCGTGATTATAATTTAGCCACACTATTGAAGGATGAGTATAAAGCCAAATTCACCCCTGAGTTTGCCCAAAAAGCGGCTACTTGGGTGTGGTGTGCTAGTACACTACTCAATATTATTGATATTAGTCGGAAAATTACTCAAGAAAATCGGGTGATTATGCCTGAAGGTACTCATGCTGTGATTTTGGCTGGGGATAGGGGGAAGGATGAGGTTGCTCTCTGGGGAGATTTTTGGCGGGATTGGAATACACCTATCATTGCTAATCTTGATAGTGATTATCATGGTAAGGACAATAAAATTGTTACGAAGTCACCTTTATTCACTGGTACTTTTAATTACCTAGCGCTGAGTGAGCATATTTCGTCTCGTCCTATGGTGCAGGTTTTGCTGGGGTTAGTTTGAAGTGAGTTTAAAAATGGATAAGATGAATTCTGTTAGTATTGCGATCGCCTGGTGTTTGGCTTGGGGTAATGAACGTCAACCCCAGTTTGATATTTCTGTTTTACAACAAATGCGGGAGGCTTTGAATCATGAGAATGATGAGCGAGAAGTACTGAAAAAAGTATCTTTTTTAGTGGATGCAGTGAGAGAACTAGAACAATTAGATAAGCCTGAAAATTTTCCCAAAACCTTAGATTCTTTAAAAGAATTAACAGAAAAGCACTCTATTTTGTGGAAATCTAAAATTGGTTTAGTTTATGGTGGTGCAACCAGGATTAAACAATATATATTTGAAGAATCTAAACTTCCTGACATTCGTGGTGCTTCTGGACTTTTAGATAGAATCAACTTAATTGACTTACCTGCTTTCTTTAATGTAATTCCAAAATCGGACCGTCACGACTATACTTTCCAATGTGGGCAAACCAAAAAGTGGCTGAATGCAAACTTTCCTAATCAACCTAATTTAACAGATGCTTTAATTCCCGAACAGATTATTTACTCAACTGGTGGTAATATCCTTGCTTTTTGCCCTGCTGCCTTTGTAGATGATTTAGCAAATGCTATAGAAAAACGTTATACAGAAGAAACTTTAACGGCTAATTCTTGTGCTGTTGGAGAAAATTTTAGAGTAATAGAAACTCGTTTAGGTTTACTCCAAGATAACATTGCAGAAACATTTTGGTTGGAAAAGTATCAAAAAGAGTATCAAAATACTATTATTGAGGCATGTTTTGGGAAAATTGATGATTTATCAGAAATTGAGAATACATTTAAAAAACATAAAAGTTTTAATGAATTGACTACAAAACTAGTAATTCGTCTGAATCAGCGTAGTAGTGGTAATGAAAGTGGAAATCGTCCTACTCGTCGTTATCCACCAATGTTTGAAACACATCCTTATTTAAGGAGAGATGAAACAGAAAAACGTTCTGCAATTGCTCATATAAATGAACTTACTGGTCAACCTTATCTATCTGAAACTTTAATCCGTAAAAGAGGAGTAGGTGACAGAGCAAAAACTGGAATTCCTGAAATACCAGAATGGTATAAATACTGTCAAGATACGGGACTAAAGTGGGAAGCTGGAATCATTGAGAGTTGGCTTGATAAATTTGAGGATTTTCTGGTCAAAAATTCAGAACAGTCTCAGGCATATTATGGAAATAACGACAATCAGAAAAAAGAAATTAAAATCCCCCAATCTTTAACACAATTGAGCAAAGTAAGCAATGGCTATGTTGCTTATATATATGCAGACGGTAATAATATGGGCAGTTTTATTCAAAATATCCGTACTCCAGAAGAGTATCAACAATTTAGTCAAGATGTTGACAGTGCCACAAAATATGCTGTCTATCAAGCTTTAGCCTACAATCTCCAGCCTCGGAAAATCAAAGGTATTAGTGAACCACAATCAAAAATTAAAGATGGCGATTTAATTCATCCATTTGAAATTATAACTATTGGGGGTGACGATATTTTATTAATAGTCCCTGCTGATAAGGCCTTACAAATTGCTAAGATGATTGGTGAACAATTTGAAAACATTCTTTTGGATGGAGTTCCAATATCAGGAGTAGAAATCAAAGGCGAATACAAAGTACCAAGGAAATTACTCTATCCTGACAGATTCCATCGTTTTTGTAAAACCATACCAGAACATTATCAGTGTAAATTAAGTATGTCAACTGGCGTATTGATTACAGCTTATAACACGCCAATTTACTATGCGAAGGAATTGGTTACAGAACTCTTAAAATCTGCAAAGAAATATGCTAAACTCTTAAAGTATACTGATATTTTAACAAATGAAGAAATCACTTATTATGGTGGTACAGTTGACTTTTTTACCATGAAATCAGTAACCATGATTTCATCAGGTATTGGAGAATTTCGCAAACATACTTTAACCATTGATAAACTTAAACTTTATGCTGCACCCTATACCCTACCTGAATTAGATAAATTCTTAAGATCTCTTCAAGCATTACAGAAAGCTGAGTTTCCAAAACCGCAACTTTATCAAATTCGTAGCTTCCTAGAACGAGGTAGACGAACTGCAAGTTTAAATTATTACTATTTTCGTGATCGACTTAATAAAGGACAAGATACACTTAAAGCAAACTTTGAAGATACATGGTGTACAGCTAAAACTAACAAAGGTAATATTGCACCTTGGATGTGTAATCTTGAAGAAGAAATATATGAAACTATCTGGCGAGAAATGGTAGATTTATTCCATTTAATTGAATTTTCTGATATCAAATTTCAACAAGCATCACAACAGGAAATTAACCAATGATACAACTTAAGGATTTACTAGAGAAAAATGCTAATAAAAAGGTTGAGACTTATACAATTACAGCCATAATTGATTCAGCTTTATATGTAGGTGCGGGACGTTCTTCTGGCTCTTTAACAGATAAGCCCATTGTCCGCAACGCAGAAAATAATTTACTAATTCCTGGTTCACAAATTAAAGGACGAGTGCGCCATGAATGCGAAAAACTACTGCGTGGGTTAAAATGGGCAATTTCTGAATCTCCCAATGCAGAAAAAATGGTTGTTCGTAGAGATAATGCACCTACAGAATTTCAACGCAATGAATACGAAATACCGGGATATGAACACACATATCACTGTTTAATCAGTCAAATTTTTGGTGATCCGATTTTACCTTCGCGGGTAATTTTTGATGATTTGATTTGTATAGAAGACCCAGAAAATTTACCAGAAATTGTCCGTCCGGGTTTAACTATCAACCGTCGTCGTCGTACCGCAGAAGAAAAGAAACTTTATTTTTTAGAAACCTCACCTGCAAATGCAGAACTCAAATTCCAGGGACAGATACATATTCAACCAAGTTTGACACCAGAAAGACCAGATTATGCAAAGGTTTTAATTTTTGCAGGGTTAAAACAAATTTATGCCTTAGGTGGTAGTAAATCTGCTGGTTTAGGTTGGTTACATTGGAAATTAGGTGAGTTAAAAAATGAATTCATAAATATGAATCTAAAAGAAATTTGGCAGTTTTTAGCAAAAGGAGAGATGAAGTGAAGCGAATTGAATTAGAAATTAAAGTTTTATCTCCTTTAGCAATTTCTCGACAAAAACCGGGAGGTTCTGTTAGTGAATGTGAAGATTATATTCCTGGTAGTGTGATTCGTGGGGCTATTGCTAGTGAAATTTTAAAGCAGTCGGGTCAACAGTCTAGTGATTTGAGTCAAAATGGTGGTGATTTTCAGGCTTTGTTTTTAGGTGATGAACCAGCTATTTTTCAAAATGCCTATCCTAATATTCGCAAAACCAAAAAAGATAGTTTTAGAATTGAAGAAGAAGTGAAAATATTACCCACTACTGCTTTAAGTTCAAAGACAACCCCAGGTTTTAAAACATCCTCTAAAAAAGATGAGAAGTGTAATGGTGTTTTTGACACCCTTTTTGACCGTTTGTGTGCAGATTTATATGGTTACCCATATGAACCCAATTGTCCCATTGATGGAGGTAGGGTAGATTCTCCAGGAATTACTTTTTACACTGTACTTGATGATAGATACTATAAACTTTCATCACAAAAACGTTTATTAACTAAGGTGGGAATAAATAGAAGACGTGCTACTTCAGAAGAAGAAATTTTGTATAGTATTGAAGTTTTAAATGAATCAGAACTAGGGGGTAAAAATCCAAAGCCTGTAAGTTATAGATCATCTATTATTGTTCCAGATAATCTATCAAATTTACTCTGGGAATTCATTGATCAAAATTCACTGAATTTTCGTTTAGGAGGTTCAACTTCACGCGGGTTAGGAAAAGTTAATATTAAATCTATAATTGTAGGAATTGGAGATAAAACAACCAAAGCAATTAAAAAAAAAATTCAGGTTTTTACTCATAAACTTGATACCCGGTGGAAAGATAAGTGGTCGGTTTTTGGTAAACCACGTCAAAACTTATTGGAAAACCGTAATTATTTCACTTTAGATTTACAGGCAGATGCAATTTTAACTGAAAAATGGCAACGTACAACTGTTATTTCCCCACAAATGTTAAAACAATTTACAGATGTTGACGATGAATCATTAAAACTCGAAGCAGCTTATAGTAGTTATGAATATCGTTCTGGTTGGAATTCTGCTTGGGGATTAATGAAAGATGTAGAGTTAGTAACCAATAAAGGTTCTGTTTACTTATTTAGTACTTCTCAACCCAAAAAATGGTATGCAGCTTTAGCTAATTTAGAATTAAAAGGAATTGGAGAAAGAACTTATGAAGGTTTCGGTCAAGTTGAAGTTTGTAATGATTTTCATTTAGTTATGAGAGAGGAATTGGTTTGATATGCAAGATAATTTAGATTCATTTTCGAGACAACAACTAGAGTTTAGAATTCAAAAAGCAATGGCAGATCACATAGATGATGTTATTGACAGAATCAATACAATAGCCGAAAAATTTTCTATTGGTAATGAAGATAAAAAATCTCCTTTTAGAAATGTTTTATCTAATGCAGTTAGTCCTAGTGCTTCAATTGCAAGTATTACACTTTTCATCCAATGTCAGATCGGTAAAAGTGGAGCAAGTCCCATTTGGAGTAAGAGAATTGGTAATGAACTTTTTGCTACAGTACTTGTTCTTCAAATTGAGCAATTGATAGAAGATGCAAACACTATTGTTAAATATATTAGAAAATCCATCCCTAAAAATAATCCCTTAAATAACTATCTTGATAATGCAAATAATCAGAAAGAGCTTACAAAACAAATCCATCTTAAGCTCGTACAGCTATACTTAGGCTATCTTGCTAGAAAACATACTGCTTTAGTTGGAGAAACAAAGTTTAAGTAAAATTGTCAAACTTAATAGGCTACACCAAACCAAGGAGTAACTATGCATTGTCTTGTAACTTTTACCTTAGGGACTAGTTTCCTAACCAATCAAATAGAAGATAAAGACCCTGGAAAATTGATTTTAGGTTTTAATAAAACAGCTAACTGGACTCAAGAAAAAATTGGAAAAAGTTCAGACTCTTCTAATATCTTTTCTCAAATTACTGTGCCTGTACGAAATAGACTGGATAACAAATTAAATAATAATAATGTTTTAGGAATACCAGAAATGAGTGCTAAGTTGAATGGCATTTGTGAGTTATATGATGAGCAATTGAGTAAAGGTAATCAAGATATATACTTTATAATTGTCACTGATACTCCACAGAGATTGGTCACACTATAAATAGTGAGGAATTTCCTTTACAATTAAGGAATTCCTGTTGAAATTCTCACACCAAGAAGATAAGGATTTACCGACTTTTATGTATCAAAACAGTTTAGAGTCAGTTGCCAAGTGGCTAAAGGAGTTTTGATACTACGACATTATGGAACTCACAAATATCTACAGGGTAAATAAACAACATAATTAAATTATAAAACTATGTTTGACATATTCAAAAATCGCCTAGAAGTCACAGGAACACTAACAACAATCACCGCACTAAGAATTAGTGCAGGACGTTCTACTGAACCTATTGGAAGAGATTTACCCGTTATCAAAGATGCATTAGGACAACCATTAATACCAGGTTCTAGCTTCAAAGGAGCATTAAGATCTCGTCTTGAAAGTTTCCTGAGAGGAATTGACGATAGATTTGCAGCTAACCCAGCAATAGAAAGTGAGTGGTCAATTACTAAAGACCGTATGAATGGAGAAAATGGTATTAAAAAAGAGGTTGATAAAGAACTAGAAGGATATCCAGAAAAAGAACGTGCCGCAAAACAAGATCAGTTGCTCACAGATAAAATTATTAATGAAACAGATTTAACCTCTCGTCTATTTGGTTCACCTTGGATAGCAAGTAAATTCCAAGTACGCGATTTAAGTGTACTACCTGACACGTGGTTTGGACAATATCAAGAACGAGACGGAGTCTCAATTGACAGAGACACCGAAACCGCAGCAGATAGTCAACTATACGACTTCCAAGTAGTACCAGCAGGGACAAAATTTGAATTTCGTGCAGTGGTAGAAAATGCCCAAGATTGGGAATTAGGACTATTAATGATTGGTTTACATCAATTTGAAACAGAACAAATTCCCTTGGGTGGTGGACGTTCTCGCGGTTTAGGAGTGGTTAAACTAGAGATAAAAAAAATGCGCTGGGTTGATGTTGAAGATAACCCTCAATTTCTCTTGGAATATCTTCAAAAATTAGTTATTGCAGATGAAACTGCTTATGAAGATGCGGCAGAATATAAAGATGAATGGATAAATCAACTAATTGACTATTTAAACAAGCAAATATCTCAAAAAGCTATAAACCAAACTACACTTTAATTCTTCCGTAGGGTGAGTCATAGTGGAGCAAAACGCACCCTACCACCTAAAAGAGTATATTGAGGAAGTAAAAAATGACTTTCAGTAATTACAAAACCACTAGTGAAGTCCTCAAAGCATTTCCAGTTATTTATAGAGGAGCCAATTCTATCAGCGAAATTACCTGTACTATTTCTGAATACTTCCACGAAGACTTGGAACTAATGATTAGGGATACTGTTGTTGATAACTCAGAATTTGTTATCTATGAAAATCCTATTTATTGCGTTCTCAAAGAATTTTGGAAAACCTACTGCCAACATTTTATTTTATCAAGTCGTGAATCCTTAAACCATGATGAAAAATTATTAGGATGTCCTGAATATATTCAGGCTGAACGTTACTCTTTAGGTAAAGTGGTTTTCGACAAACCATACTTTATCTTACTTGAAGCTGAACAAGATCACTTTGAAGTAAGTTGGGTGTAATCTTTAGCAGAAATGATTGCTGCTCAAAGATTAAATGTAGAATACCAGGTAATTATTTTTGGTATTGTTTCTAATGGTGATAGTTGGCAATTTGGAAAAATAGAACGTGAAATCTTTACTAGAAATAGTTTTTTAAAAAAAAAACTAGATGAATTATTTGCTGCTGTAAATTTTGTATTTCAATAATCTAAACTACAGCTAAATAACTTAACTTTAAGTCCTACTTGAATGTACCTAAGAAAAATAACATTATGCACAAAAAACTTGTCAATTATTGTACCATAGATTTAAACATCATTCCCGATGGACCGATACTGATTAAATCAGGAAAAGAAGGAGCAGATCCCACAAATCCTGATATGGAATTTGTCAGAACATTTCATAAGGATGGATGGTCAATTTATTTACCAGGAAGCAGTTTAAAAGGTGCAATTCGGGCTCATGCTGAACGTATAGTTAGAACAGTAGGAAGTGAACAACGTCCACCAGACAATACTCAACAACTTTGGGCTAGTAATCTTTTAGATGAAAGGAATCAAAATAATAACCCAAACTTTTATTTAGAAAGGTGGAAAAATACTGAAAAAAAGAAGAAGCTAGAAGATAGACATCTTAATCCTGGCGCAGAATTATATAGACAATCCTGTTTTATTTCTCAAATTTTCGGTAATACTGCTATTGCTAGTCGTATTCGTTTTGAAGATGCACATCCAGTAGATATCAAACAGTTGAAACTAGAAGAACGTAATGGAGTAGCAATAGATAGAATATTTGGGTCTGTTGCTGTTGGACCATTTAACTATCAAGTTTGTACTGCGGGAGAATTTAAAACTAAAATACATCTTAAAAACTTCACCCTTGCACAGTTAGGTTTAATAGGTTTAGTATTGCGAGACTTCAATGATGGTTGGTTTGGTTTAGGCTTTGCTAAGTCTCGTGGTTTGGGTACTGTTAAAGTTAAATATAATAATGCAATTGTCCAGTATCCAGGATGTCAATTTGACTCGGAAACCAGAAAGATTCGTCAAATAGGAAATTCACAGGAATGGGACTCTAATTATTTATTGGGTGCAGGAGAATTTTTAACCAAAGAAGAAGCTCGAAAATATGGATTTCCTCAATCAGATAAACAACATTCCGAGGGTTTTGCCCAGTCAATGGACTTAGGAATTGGTGTAAAACTTACATGGGAAAATAACACTAATTCTGGTGTCAAAGATTTATTTGCACGCGCTATTAATATTTGGGGTGAGGTTTTAAAAACATGACTCAAGAACTAACAGCAGGGTATGTATATCATGGAAGATTAGTATCATCTGAAGAAATCAATACTTTAATTACGGAAATTTCTAACTCTCAGAGTTATTATTTTTTACGTTACTCACATGCTGTGAGTGGAATTTGTCGAAAATTACCTTCCGAGAGAGGAGAAACAGAAGGACAGGTTTTTAATTTTTCCTGTGAAATGCGATGGAAAAAACATAAGTCCGGTTATGAAGTATTAGTCCTTAGTAAACAGGAATTCCAATTAGAAGGTTTTGAAAAATTAGGAAGTAGCTGGGAAATTTGTGATATAAATGCGTTTTGGTACAACCCAGAAGAAACAAGATTTCCTAAGGATTTTATTTTTAAAGATGAAAATGATAAACCTCTCAACCCCAGAAAAATAGAAATTAAGCAGAGATATTTCCAAGATGCTGATACAGGAACCATTCATTTTATCGCTTTAACGGTTAAATCAAATGACTAATGTACCAAAACCTAAACCACGAAAACCAGTATCTTCTCAACCTCCATTCCGTGATGATTCTACTGTAAACAGCACACCAAAACCATATCAATTTGTTTCTTTTCCACAGGAGAAACCACGTTTACAACATCCTGCTGGACATGATAAATTAGATAAAAATCGTCTGCATGGAACTTTATTCTTAAGCCTTATAGTTAAAACCTCACTTCATGTTTCTACTGGTATAGCTGTTCCTGGTAATGATATTGCAACTCGTGTACCTTTAATTAAAACAATGGTACAGGGAGTTGATAAACATTTGACAATTCAAGGAAGTTCTCTTAAAGGCTGCATTCGTTCGGTTTATGAAGCAATTACAAATAGTACCCTTGCAGTAGTTACTTCAAAATATGGAGATAAAATACCTAGTGAAAGATTACCATGTAGAAATAAACAAGAATTATGTCCCGCTAGTCAAGTATTTGGTGCTTTAAATTGGCAGGGATTAATTGAATTTAATGATGCTAAATGCGAAAGTACAGGTTTTAATATAGGGTTTATGCCATCGTTGTATCGTCCCCGACCTGAACCCGGAAGCGCGTATTTTAACACCAGAGAAAAAGTTGCTGGACGTAAGTTTTATTATCATACAGTTCGCGCTATTGAAAAATGTCAAAATCAAGGAATTCCAGTTCAACAAGCTGCTCGAGAATATACTTTTAAGACTCAACTGCAATTTAAAAACCTGAAACCTGAAGAATTAGGAACATTATTTATTGTTCTGGGACAAGATTATAATTATCCCATAGCTTTAAAAATTGGTGGTGGTAAACCCATTGGCATGGGAACAATGACTATAGAACTTACCCAAACTAAGATCTTACAAAATTTCGAGGATTTGCGATCGCATTACTCTAACTATACCCCTAACAATAATCATCTTCTCACAGGAGAAGCACTGGAAAAATTTATTCAAACCCAAATCAAAACTGCATATTCCCGACTAGTGCAAGTTCCCCAACTCCAAGAAGTTGCTGAAGTTTTACGTTACCCAACCGACCGCGAACCACCAGAAGGAATGTATTAATGTTAACTACAGAATCTTTAACAGACACTGAATCCCAACTTGCACATAATTTAGCCATAACTTTAGTTAAAGAAAAAACTGATGTTAACGAAGTAGCAAAAGTGATTGCATATCTGCGTAGTATAGTTAACGAACCAGATGCAGGACGCCGATTTTTTAGTTACTTGAAAACTCTTGTTACTCATGGTAGGCAAATTGGACACAGTGGACGCACCGCAGGTTACTACCGCAGTATAGAACGTGCCTGTAATCAATATCTGCAAAACCAACAAACAAATGCCCAGACTATGTTAAAAATTTTAGGCTGGGCTATGCGTTTGATGCGCTATTATAAGGTTAGTCCTATTTAGGTCATGATCGCTGGTATGAGGAAAATGTACCCAATTCCTATTGGAATAAAAAATTAGTTGAAGAACTGGTTAAAGAAATAAAAGACGTAGAACGAGTTATAGCAACAGCTAAAGATATCCCTGATGTTCATTGGATTTATTCTCAAATTAAGTTGAAAGCTAATAACAAATTATCAGATGAGACCTAGGAAAAAGTTCAAGCTATTTCAATTTAATCTGAATGGAAATTAATAGATAATTCTGCTAAAGAATGGTATTTTTCATCCTCAGATACTAGAGAGACATTTTCTATTTAAAGATGTGGTAATAGGTGATTATGACAAAAGAACACTAAACAGTTAATATAGGGGCAGTTTGATTAAACTTAGCAAACAGTTTTCCAACTAGATTAGCGTAAAATATAAACCTCTCCTATTTTACTATTACTCTAACTGAAAACAGAATTATCTTTTATGAATTAATTATAACTTTCGTGAAGATAGTCTTTATGAACTTGTAAGTCGAGAAATTATGCCTATACAAGTAACGAGAGAGAAAACATGATGACTTAGCATATTTTCTCACCAAGAAATTATATCAATCAGTTGAATATCTTAAGCTGAACTATAGGGTGTCGGGAGGAATTTTAATCATAAATTAAATACCAAGTGGTAACGAACAAGGTCGTGTTCCTAATGTTAGCGTTGTAGATGAAAACATCTCGGATGCTAACTTATCTGGTTACACAGCTTTCATTGAAACAATATAATTAGCAGTAGGAATAGTCTCCACAAATTTAGTTATCAAATTGATGGTCGAGGACAAAAATTAATTGATTTTTTATAATTGATTTTTTATATATAAAAACTAAACTAGTCGCTTTGAGCGTTCCTAATACTGAATTTTACTTGACTATCTTTAAAAAGACGGGACACGCAAAACCACAAAACTACCTATTGCTGATTCTCCACGCTAAACTCCCCAGTAGCTGCCAAGAGCATCTTTTGTAGAGTTACTTTACCAGGAAATTTATCAATCTTAGTAAGATTCAATTGAAGTCTTATTTGAGACTAAATATTTAGAAAATAAATAACATCTAGACCATTGAGAAATTATCACCCAATCTCAAAATCGGGAACAATCTCTATCAGAATTTATGGCAAGTGGATATTAAAGCCTTAATCCGCCTGTAAAAATTAGTTATCCTTGGGAATATATTCAAGACGAATTACAGAAATAATTGTGGAGTTTTAACTTTTAAATTCGCTTACTCTTGAATCGTTTATTGCCGTTTTTATTCAGTCCCTATTCCTTCTTGTTAATTCAGAATCATGAACTAAGTAGGTGCGCGGAAAAATTCATAACTATGTCATGGCGAATACAGTAAAGGGGAATCAGGCAATCGCAAGAGTTTCAAGTAATTTACATTTTGTTATATAGTTATGTTTATTTGTGTCTACCTACTTATGGTATTCGGAAATAATTGCTAAGGATAGTGGGTTAAATAACCTGTAACTCTGGTTTAGGGGAACCTGTAACTCTGGTTTAGGGGTGTAAGTCCATTGGGGGAAGAATTCGTCAAAAACAATCTTCAGATTTGATTTGAAGTCAAGAGCCACTTTTCGGCCGGTTTGATAG